>NZ_RCVI01000251.1:0-22581 GCF_003667455.1 Micromonospora sp. CV4
GGGCCGGGGCCGGTCGCGCCGAGCCCGTCCGCCAAGCCGGGTCCGCCCGGTGTGCCGGGCCGGCCCGGGCCGGCGGTCGAGCCGAGCCCACCCGGGCCGGCCGCTGTGCCCGGCGTACCGGGAGCGCCCGGGATGCCGGGCGGCGCGCCCGGGGCACCGGGCGTGCCGGGCCGGCCCACACCGACGGTCAAGCCGAGCCCGTCCGAGCCGGTCGTGGTGCCCAGCCCGCAGAACTGATCAAGGTCGGTCGGCCCGGGCGCTCCCCCGCCCGGCCGACCGGCAGGCGCTGCGGTGGCCGGCCAGGTCAGCCGGACCACCCGGTACGCGACGGTCGGAGATCCTGGTCACCCCGGTTTGGCAAAGACGGGCGGGGTCCGCCCACTCTTGGGCCATGACCGTCCACGGACACCCGACCGCCGTCGGCCGGAGCCTCGATCCGTCCGTGGACGAACGGGACGCCGCGCCACACCAGGCCCGCCCCACAGCGGGCGCGGTGCCGACGCACGCCAACCGTCTGCCGGCCCGTGAGCCGCGGGGGCGGCGATGAGCGCCGCGCTGGCCCGGGTCCCCGGGTCGCTCACCGGGCAGCTCGTCACACCCGGCGACCGCCGGTACGCGCACCTGCGCTCGACGTACACCACGACCGCGTCACCGGCCGGCATCCTGCTGCCGAAGAACACCGCGCAGGTCGTCGCCGCCATCCGCTACGCGCGCGAGCAGCGGCTGCCGATCGCGGTCCGCAGCGGCGGGCACGGGCTCTCCGGCGTCTCCTCCAACAACGGTGGCCTGGTCATCGACCTGTCCATGCTCAACCGGGTGCAGGTCCTCGACGAACGGTCCGGGCTGGTCCGGGTCGAGGCCGGGGCCCGCTGGGCGAACGTAGCCGCCGCGCTGGCGCCGTACGGCCTGGTCATCAGCTCCGGCGACTACGGCAACGTCGGCGTCGGCGGTCTGACCACCGGAGGCGGTGTCGGCTGGCTCGTCCGCTCGTCCGGCCTGACCATCGACCGCGTACGGGCGGTGGAGGTGGTGCTCGCCGACGGCACGGTGGTGCGCGCGGACGCCGAGCACGAGCCGGAGCTGTTCTGGCTGGTCCGGGGCGCCGGGGCGGGGGCGGGGATCGTGGTGGCGTTCGAGATCGAAGCCACCGAGCAGCGCAACGTCGGGGTGGCACAGCTGGTCGTCGAGGCGCACCCGGACGGCCGCACCGTCCGGGACTGGGTGGCCTACCTGGCGCAGGCGCCCCGAGAGCTGTCCGCCGGTGCCGTGCTGTACGCGGAGGGCCGGTCGGCTCTCCTGTCCATCACCGCCGTGGTCGCCGCCGAGAGCCTGCGCCGGGCCCGGCCCGTGGTGGAGCCGCTGCTGGCCATCGGGAAGCTGCTCGAACACCGGACCGACCTGCTGCCCTACCCGGCCCTGGTGCCGACCGCTCACCTGCACCCGAACGTCGGGCAGCAGCGGGGCACGACCACCAACGGCCTGTTCAGCGGGCTGGACGACGCCGGCGCACGGGCCGTGACGCGTGCGGTGACCGGGCCGGGTCGGGCGGTGGTCCAGCTCCGCTCGGTGGGCGGGGCGGTCAACGACGTCGCCCCCGACGCGACCGCGTACGCGCACCGCCACCAGAGCACCCTGGTCGTCGCCTCGGTGTTTCCTCCGCAGGGCGGCGCGGCGTTGGACTCCGCGTGGCGGGGCGTCGCGGGCCGGGCCGACGGCGCGTACGTCAACTTCGAGAGCCGGCCGGACCCGGCCGCGTTCGCCCGGATCTACCCCGGTGAGACCGGCGTCCGGGTGCGGCGGCTGTGGAAGCGGTACGACCCGGACGGCGTGTTCCGGTCGGCGCTGCTGACCGCCCGACCCGCGCGGTCCAACCAGTCCGCCCGGTCCGGGCAGCCCGCGCGGTCGAGTCAGCCCGCCCGGTCCGGGCAGCCCGCACGGTCCGGCCAGCCGCATCGGCGCCGCCGCTGACGGTCACCCGGCGCCGCCGGCCGGTCCCCGCACGCCCAGGTCCGATTCCCGCCAGCCGACTGCCCGGCGAGGGGGGCATCATCGGTGACGTGGAGATGGACTTCGAGCGGTGCTACCGGGCCGTGGACAGCCGTGACCAGCGGTTCGACGGCTGGTTCTACACCGGCGTGACGTCGACCGGGATCTACTGCCGGCCGTCCTGCCCGGCCACCACCCCCAAGCGGCACAACGTCCGGTTCTTCCCGTCCGCCGCCGCGGCACAGGGCGCCGGGCTGCGCGCCTGCCGCCGCTGCCGGCCGGACGCCGCACCGGGTTCACCCCAGTGGGACGTCCGCGCGGACGTGGTCGGCCGGGCGATGCGGCTGATCGCCGACGGGGTGGTCGACCGGGACGGCATCCCCGGGCTGGCCGCCCGGCTCGGCTACACCGAACGGCACCTGCACCGGATGCTGCGCGCCGAGATGGGCGCCGGGCCGCTCGCACTGGCCCGGGCCCAGCGGGCACAGACCGCCCGGATCCTGATCGAGACGACCGGCCTCGGGATGGCCGAGATCGCGTTCGCCGCCGGGTTCGGCAGCGTGCGGCAGTTCAACGACACGGTCCGCGAGGTGTACGCGATCGCCCCGTCCGAGCTGCGGGCTGCCCGTGGCCGACACCCGGCCCCGGCCGGGGCGGGGACGATCACGCTCCGACTGGCGTACCGTCCGCCGCTGCACGCCCAGGCGGTGCTGGACTTCCTCTCGGTGCGGGCGCTGCCCGGGGTGGAGGAGGTCCGCGACGGGACGTACCACCGGGGGTTGCGGTTGCCGCACGGCGCGGGCCAGGTGGCGCTGACCCCGGCGGACGGGCACGTCGCGGCGACGCTGCGCCTGGCCGACCTGCGTGACCTGGCGCCGGCGGTGGCCCGTTGCCGCCGGCTGCTCGACCTGGACGCGGACCCGGTCGCCATCGACGCCACGCTCGGCGCCGACCCGGCGTTCGCCCCGGCGGTCGCCGCCGAACCCGGCATCCGGGTCCCCCGTGCGGTGGACGGCTTCGAGCTGGCGGTGCGCGCCATCATCGGCCAGCAGGTCTCGGTCACCTCCGCCCGCACCACCCTCACCCGCCTGCTGGCCGCCCGTGACCGCGTCGACCCCGGCGTCGACGGGACGCACGGAGATCCCACCGATGACAGCGGTGCCCAGCCGGAAGGCCTTCGGGGGTTCCCCAGCGCGGAGGAGGTGCTGGGGGTGCCGGACGAGGGGTTCGGGATGCCGGTCGGGCGGCGGGAGACGGTGCGCGCGCTGGCGCGGGCGGTAGCCGGCGGGGAACTGGACCTGGCGTCGGGCGGCGACCGGGAGGAGACCGTCCGGCGGCTGCTGGCGTTGCCCGGCATCGGCCCGTGGACCGCCGGTTACCTGGCCATGCGCGCCTTCGGCGACCCCGACGTCCTGCTCCCCACCGACCTGGCGGTCCGACGCGGCGCGGCCGCGCTCGGCCTGCCGGACACCGCGAAGACCCTCGACGCGTACGCCGAACGTTGGCGCCCCTGGCGGTCCTACGCCACGATCAGACTCTGGAGAGCGGCATGAACATCGACAGCACCGTACTGAGCACACCGACCGGCCCGCTGAGCATCCTCGCCGGCCCGGACGGCGAGGTCCGGGCGGCCGGCTTCACCCCCGACCCGGCGGCGCTGCTGCCCCTGGTCCACCCCACCCTGCGGGCGCCCCTGCGACCGCGGGCCGACCTCGGGCCGGTGAGCGTGGCCGTCCGGTCCTACCTGGACGGCGACCTCACCGCCATCGACGCGGTGCCGGTGCGGCAGAGCACCGGTGGCGAGTTCATGGCGCACGCCTGGCAGGTGCTGCGCGAGGTCCCGCCGGGCACGCCGGTCACCTACACCGGGTACGCCGCGCTGGCCGGGCGGCCGCCGGCGGTGCGGGCCGCGGCGGCCGCCTGCGCCCGTAACGCGGTGGCGCTGTTCGTGCCCTGCCACCGGGTGCTGCGTACCGACGGAACGCTCGGTGGCTACCGCTGGGGGCTGGACGTGAAGAAGTGGCTTCTCGGTCATGAGCGGCGGTTGACAACAACCTGACACAAGCATCGACACCCATTGACGCTACCGTCGGGTAGTGCCTGTGGAGAGCGACGGCGACCGGGCCGCCCGGGTCGCCGCGGGCCCCCACCCCGTGCACAACCTCTGGCGGCTGCGCCGCTACCTGCGCCCGTACGCCTCCGAGTTCGCCTGGCTGCTGGTCGCCGGGCTCGCCAGCACGGCGGCCGGGATCGCCGTACCGCTGGTGGTGCAACGGGTGGTGGACGGGCCGGTGGCCCGGCACGATCCCGCCGGCCTGCTCCAGCTCGGTGGCCTGGCGCTGCTGCTCGGCGTGGTCGAGGCGGTGCTCATCTTCATCCGCCGGTGGGTGCAGTCCTCCTCGGCGGTGGGCATGGAGGCGGCGCTGCGCGCCGACGTCTACGCACACCTGCAACGGTTGCCGGCCAGCTTCCACGACCGCTGGCAGTCCGGCCAGTTGCTCTCCCGGATCACCAGCGATCTCTCGGTGATCCGGCGGTTCCTCTCCTTCGGCGTGTTCTTCCTGGTGCTCAACCTGACCACCTATCTGGTGGTGGTGCTGCTGCTGATCAACCTGCATCCGGCGCTGGGGCTGCTTGTCGCGGCCAGCGCGGTGCCACTGCTGCTGATCAGCCGCCGGTTCGGCCGGCACTACCACGCCGCGTCCCGCCGGATGCAGGACCAGCAGGGCGACGTGGCGACCGTGGTCGAGGAGACCGCGCAGGGCCTGCGCACCATGAAGGCGTACGGCCGGGGTGTCGAGCTGGCCGCCCGCTTCGCCGGCGGCGCCCGGACGCTGCACGACACCGGCGTGGGCAAGGGCCGGCTGCTGGCCAACACGGCGGCGCTGCTCGACCTGGTGCCCAACCTGACCCTCGGCGTGGTGCTGGTGGCCGGGGCCGCCGCCGCCGCGCGGGACGTGCTCACCATCGGCGAGCTGGTCGCGTTCGTCAGCCTCCAACTGATGCTCATCTGGCCGGTGCAGTCCCTGGGTTGGATCATCGCCAACGGCCAGGAGGCGGCCACCGCCGCCGACCGGATCCAGGAGGTGCTGGACACCCCGCCGAAGATCACGGACGCCCCCGGCGCGCTCGCCCTCCCCCGCGACGCGGTCCACGGCCGACTCCGTTTCGAACGGGTCGCGTTCCGCTACCCGGGCACGGCCACGCCGGTGCTGCGCGAGATCGACCTCACCATCGAGCCGGGCGAGACGCTGGCGCTGGTCGGCGCCACCGGCTGCGGCAAGAGCACACTGCTCTCCCTGGTGCCCCGCCTGCACGAGGTGACCGGTGGCCGCATCACCCTGGACGGGCACGACCTGCGCGAGCTACGGCTCGACTCGCTGCGCCGACTGGTCGGGGTGGCGTTCGAGGAGCCCACGCTCTTCTCCATGTCGGTCCGGGAGAACCTCACCCTGGGGCGCCCGGACGCCGGCGACGACGAGGTACGCGCCGCCCTGGCGCTGGCCCAGGCCGACTTCGCGTACGACCTGCCGTGGGGGTTGGCCACCCGGGTGGGTGAGCAGGGGTTGTCTCTCTCCGGAGGCCAGCGCCAGCGGCTGGCGCTGGCAAGGGCGGTGCTCGGTCGCCCGGCGCTGCTGGTGCTGGACGACCCGCTGTCCGCCCTCGACGTGCACACCGAGGCGCTGGTCGAGGCGGCGCTGCGGCGGGTGCTGCGAAACAGCACCGCGCTGCTGGTGGTGCACCGGCCGTCGACGATCGCGCTGGCCGACCGGGTGGCCCTGCTCGACGGCGGGCGGATCACCGCGATCGGCCGGCACTCCGACCTGCTGGCCACCGTACCGGCCTATCGGGCCCTGCTCGCCGCCGAGCCACCGGCCGGGCAGCCACCGCCGGCCGGAGCGGCCGGGCCGACGGCGCCCACTGCGGACGGACGGGGGCTGGTGCGTTCGTGAGTGTGCCGGAGCAGGCCGATCCGCCCGGGGAGGAGCCGGAGGTGACCCGCTGGCGCGGAACGGCCACCGACCCGGAGGCCGACCGCAGCCAGGCCGAGGAAAGCACTCCCGAGGCGGTCGCCCGGCTGCGCCGGCACAGTCGCTCGCTGCTGGCCGATCTGCTCCGCCCGCACCGGAGGCGGCTCGCCGCCGCGGTCGGTCTGCTGCTGGCCCAGAACGCCGCCGCCATGGCCGGCCCGTACCTGGTGATGATCGGCATCGACCGGGCCATCGCGCCGCTGCGGGCCGGAAACCCCGGCCCGCTGGTCGCCGTCGCCGGGGCGTTCGCCGCCGCGGCGGTGACCGAGTACGCGGCCCGGCGCGGCTTCCTCGCCCTGTCCGCCCGGATCGGCCAGGCCGTCCTGCTGGACCTGCGGCAGCGGGTCTTCGGGCACTTCCTGCGACTGTCGGTGGGTTTCCACGAGCGGTACACCTCCGGTCGGATGGTCTCCCGGCTCACCAGTGACCTCGACTCGATCGCCGAGCTGGTCGACGGCGGGATCGACAGCCTGGTGCTCGCCGGGCTGTCGATCCTGTCGGTGGCCGCCATCCTGCTCTGGCTGGACCTGCCGCTGGCCGCGGTGACGCTGCTCGCCTTCCCGTTCCTGTTCTGGCTCTCGCGCTGGTTCGCCCGGGCGTCGGCCAGCGCCTACCGGCGGACCCGGGAGGCGGTCGCGCTGGTCATCGTCCACTTCGTCGAGTCGATGCGGGGCATCCGGGCGGTGCAGGCGTTCCGCCGGGAGGCGCGTAACCAGCGGATCTTCGTGGCGCTCGGCGAGGACTACCGGTCGAGCAGCCTGCACGCCTTCCGGCTGATCGCCACCTACTCCCCCGCGATCAAGCTGATCGGCAACGTCACGGTGGCGGTGGTGCTCTGCTACGGCGGCTGGCGGGTGCTCGGCGGGCGGACCGAGGTCGGGGTGCTCGCCGCGTTCCTGCTCTACCTGCGCCGCTTCTTCGAGCCGATGCAGGAGCTCAGCCAGTTCTACAACTCGCTCCAGTCGGCCACCGCCGCGCTGGAGAAGCTGGCCGGGGTACTGGACGAGCGGCCGGCGGTCGCCGAGCCGGCCAGGCCGGTGCCGCTGCCGACCGGCGCGGGCCGCGGCGAGCTGACCTTCGGGGCGGTCTCCTTCGGCTACCGCGCGGACACCCCGATCCTCGCCGGACTGGAGTTGACCGTGCCGGCCGGGCAGACCGTCGCGCTGATCGGGCCGACCGGCGCGGGCAAGTCGACCATCGCCAAGCTGGTGGCCCGGTTCCACGACCCGGACGCCGGCACGGTCCGGTTGGACGGGATCGACCTGCGCGACGTGCGCGACACCGATCTGCGCCGCGCGGTGGTGCTGGTGACCCAGGAGAACCACCTGTTCAGCGGCACCGTGGCGGAGAACATCCGGTTCGGCCGGCCGGACGCCGACGACGACGCGGTGCGGGCCGCCGCCCGGGCGATCGGCGCGCACGAGTTCATCGCCGCGCTGCCCGAGGGGTACGGCACCCAGGTGCACCGGCGCGGCGGACGGCTCTCCGCAGGGCAGCGGCAGCTGGTCGCGTTCGCCCGGGCGTTCCTCGCCGACCCGACCGTCCTGGTCCTGGACGAGGCGACGTCCGCACTGGACGTGCCGACCGAGCGGATGGTCCAGCGGGCACTCAGCACCATCCTGCGGGACCGGACCGCGTTGGTGATCGCGCACCGACTCTCCACCGTGGAGACCGCCGACCGGGTGCTCGTCCTCGACGGCGGACGGATCGTCGAGGACGGCCCGCCCGGCCAGCTCGCCGACGCCGGTGGCCGGTACGCCGCCCTGCACCGGCAGTGGCGGGAGTCGCTTCTGTAGCTACAATCACGGCTCGTCTATCTCGGTTTCGCCCGGTGCGGTCGGCAACGACGGCTGCTCTGTTCCGGCCGGGCACCGACGAACGCACGGGGAGGGCACGGGGGTGCGCACACGGGGACGCATGATCGTGGCTGGGCTGGCTGTCGCCGGTCTGGTCGGGGCCACTGTCGCGGTGACCAGTGGGGACGCGGCCGAGCGCCGCGCGGTGACCGCGGTCGCGGCGGAGGAGGGGCTGGGCAGCGCGACAGCCAGCGAATCGACCGTACCGCCGGGCGCGACCGCGTCCGGTGCAGCCGCGCCCGGTGCAGCGGCGACCGCACCGCGGACGAGGACCGCGACGGAGTCGAAGGCCGTCTCCGGGCCGGTACGCACCCGACCGGCCAAGGTGGTGGCTGAGGCGGCGCCCGCCTCCGTCGCGTACCTGCGGGACCGCTACCGGATCTCCACGACCGAGGCGGCCCGCCGGCTCGCCCTCCAGGAGCTTTCCACGCCCCTGGACGCGCGGCTGACCGAGCAGGTCCCGCACTCGTACGGCGGCATGTGGCTCGACCAGGCGGCCGGTGGCGTGCTCACGGTCGGAGCAACCGACGTCGCGGCGGTCCAGGCGGCCGTGGCCGACGTACCGGACCGGACGCACGTCCGGGTGGTCGCCGTGCGACACACGCTGAGTCAGCTTGCCGAGGCCGCGGCCGGTGTCGCCGCCGCGCTCGACGCGTCCCCCGGCTCGGACGTGGTGGTGGACCAACAGGCCAACGAGGTCGTGGTGCTCACCGGCGACCGGATCGCGGCGGACGAACCGCGCCTCGCCGAGGCGCGCCGCGCCGCCGGGGTGCCGACCCGGACCCAGGCCCGGACCCCCGCGACCAGCGTGCAGAAGGCGTGCGACCCCCGCTACTGCCCGCAGGCGCCGATGCGCGGCGGCATCCGCCTGGACGTGCCGCGCGACGACGGCACCGTCGGCGGCTGCACGACCGGCTTCAACCTGATCGTCGGAGTGCGCGAGGCGTACGTGCTGACGGCGGGGCACTGCGTCGTCGGCGGACGGCACCAGCAGGTGGACCGGACCTGGCACCAGTTCCTCGGCCCGAAGGTGCCGGTGAACGTGGAGTCGCCGAACCCGAGCCTCGCCGAGAACGCCTACCCGTACGACTACGCGATCATGCCGTACCAGACCGGGGCGCTCTCCCGATGGGCGTACCCGCGGGGCGCCACCTCGGGGCCCAGCCTGGTCAACTACTGGTGCGTTTCGGACAACAAGCAGTGCGCCACCCGCGGCAGCCGGGACGTGCCGATCACCGGCTACGTGCCGTGGAGCGCCATCCAGACCGGTTGGGTGGTCTGCGCGACCGGGTCGGCGTACACGCCGAAGGCCGGTGAGCAGTACGTCGACTCCGGCGCCGGCGCTGGCTACGTGCCCGGCACCCGGTGCGGCGAGATCACCGGCAAGAGCAGTGGTGGCATCGACGTCCGGATCTGTGCCCGGCCGGGAGACAGCGGCGGCCCGCTGTTCACCGAGGCCGACGGCAAGGCGCTGGGCATCCTCTCGAACGGCGACCCGGGGCAGGGGGCCTGCACCAACCCGAACGAGCGGAACTCGTACGCCCCGGTCTCCACGATCCTGGAGCGGGCGAACGCCCGCAGCGACGGAAGGCTGCGGATCCGGCTGGCCACCTCCGGCCCGGTGGCGGGGCCGGTCGCCCGGTGACGGGGAGCCGACCGGCACCGGCCGGTCGGCTCCCCCACACGAAATCCGTCGTGGCGCGCGGCTTAACCCGTGGCCCGGCCGTTGGCCCCTGCCTACGATCGCAGGATGACCGAAACGGCGAGGACGGCCCGCGCCGGCGTTCCCGAGCGTCCGACCCTGGACGGGCTCGAGGAGAGCTGGGCGCGCCGCTGGCAGGAGGAGGGCACGTACGCGTTCGACCGCTCGAAGAGGCGTGCCGACGTGTACTCCATCGACACCCCGCCGCCGACCGTATCGGGCGAGCTGCACATGGGCCACGTCTTCTCGTACACGCACACCGACACCGTGGCGCGCTACCAGCGGATGCGTGGCAAGGCGGTCTTCTACCCGATGGGTTGGGACGACAACGGCCTGCCCACCGAGCGGCGGGTGCAGAACGTGTACGGGGTGCGGTGCGACCCGTCGCTGCCGTACGACCCGGTGTGGCGGCCACCGGCGACCCCGGTCGACGACGCGGCGCGCCGCGACCCCACCCCGATCTCGCGGCGCAACTTCATCGAGCTGTGCGAGCGGCTGACGGTCGCCGACGAGCAGGTCTTCGAGGCGCTCTGGCGGCGGCTCGGGCTCTCCGTGGACTGGTCCCTGACGTACACCACGATCGGCCGGGTGGCTCGGGCCACCAGCCAGCGGGCGTTCCTGCGCAACCTGCACCGGGGTGAGGCTTACCAGGCGGAGGCGCCGACGCTGTGGGACGTCGGCTTCGCCACGGCGGTCGCCCAGGCCGAACTGGAGGACCGGGAGCGGCCCGGCGCCTACCACCGGCTGCGGTTCACCGGGCCCGGCGGGCGGGAGGTGCTCATCGACACCACCCGGCCCGAGCTGCTGCCCGCCTGCGTGGCGCTGGTCTGCCATCCGGACGACGAGCGGTACGCCGACCTGGTGGGCGGCACGGCGCGCAGTCCGCTGTTCGGCGTCGAGGTGCCGGTGTACGCGCATCCGCTGGCCGACCCGAGCAAGGGCACCGGCGTCGCGATGGTCTGCACGTTCGGCGACCTGACGGACGTGACGTGGTGGCGTGAGCTGCGGCTGGACACCCGAGTGGTGCTCGGCAGGGACGGCCGGCTGCTCCCCGAGCCGCCGGCCGGGGTGCCGGCGCAGCCCTACGCGGCGCTGGCCGGGCAGACCGTCAACGGCGCCCGTCGGGAGATCGTCGGAATGCTCGCCGACGCGGGCGACCTGATCGGGGAGCCGCGCCCGATCACCCATCCGGTCAAGTTCTACGAACGGGGCGACCGGCCTCTGGAGATCGTCTCGACCCGGCAGTGGTACGTGCGCAACGGCGGCCGGGACGACGATCTGCGGGCGACGCTGCTGGCGCGGGGCGACGAACTGCACTGGGTGCCGGCGCACATGAAGCACCGCTACGACCACTGGGTGGCCGGCCTGACCGGGGACTGGCTGGTCAGTCGGCAGCGCTTCTTCGGGGTGCCGGTGCCGGTGTGGTACCGGCTCGACAACGCTGGCGAGCCGGACTGGTCCCAGCCTCTCACGCCGGACGAGTCCGCGCTTCCGGTCGATCCATCCACCGATCCGCCGCCCCACTACGACGAGTCGCAGCGTGGCCAGCCGGGTGGCTTCGTCGGCGACCCGGACGTGCTGGACACCTGGGCCACCTCGTCGCTGACCCCGCAGATCGTCGGCGGCTGGGAGACCGACCCGGAGCTGTTCGCCCAGGTCTTCCCGATGGACCTCCGGCCGCAGGGGCAGGAGATCATCCGGACCTGGCTCTTCGACAGCGTGGTCCGGTCGCACTTCGAGCACGGGGTGCTGCCCTGGCGGGACACGGTGCTCTCCGGCTGGATCCTCGACCCGGACCACAAGAAGATGGCCAAGTCCAAGGGGAACGTGGTCACCCCGCTGGCGTTGCTGGAGCAGCACGGCTCGGACGCGGTGCGCTACTGGGCGGCCAGCGGCAAGCCCGGCATGGATCTGGCGTTCGACCCGGCGCAGATCAAGGTCGGCCGGCGGTTGGCCACCAAGCTGCTGAACGCGTCGAAGTTCGCGCTCGGGCTGGGAGCCGCGGACGCGCTGCGCACCCCGGCGACCGCGCCGCTGGACCGGGCCATGCTCGCCGAGTTGGCCACCGTGGTCACCGCGGCGGGCACCGCCTTCGACTCCTACGACCACACGGCGGCGTTGCAGGCCACCGAGGCGTTCTTCTGGCGGTTCTGCGACGACTACATCGAGCTGGTCAAGGAGCGCGCGTACGGCACCGGCGCGCCGGCCGACTCGGCCCGGGGCGCGCTGGCCTCGGCGCTGTCGGTGCAGTTGCGGCTGTTCGCCCCGTTCGTGCCGTACGTCACCGAGGAGGTCTGGTCCTGGTGGCGGTACGGCTCGGTGCACCGGGCGCCCTGGCCCACCACGCACGAGGTGGCCCGGATGATCGAGGGGACGGGCGAACCGGCGCTGCTGCGGCTGGCCGGGGACGCGCTGAGCCAGGTGCGGCGGGCCAAGTCGGAGCGGAAGCTGTCGATGAAGGCGGAGGTGCCGCTCGCCGAGGCGCTCGGCCCGGCGGCGCTGCTGGACCAGCTCACCCTGGTCGCCGACGACCTGCGCGCGGCCGGCCGGATCGGCAAGCTCGACCTGCTCCCGGACCGCACCCCGGAACTCGTCATCGCCTGCGCCTTCTGACCGGGACGGAAGGTGCCCTTCGCAGGGAGGGCACCTTCCGTCCCGGTCACCAGCCGCGCAGGAAGCGCAGGCCGAGCAGGAACGAGACCACCGCCGGGCCGACCAGCAGGGTGATCGCCTGGAGCCGGTACGGCATCCGGTGCCGGGTCAACTCCACGGCGTTGCCCAGCACGATCGCCCCGGCCAGCATCAGGAACGCGCCCCACCACCCGGTCTCCAGGTGGATCAGATCCGCCCGGATCAGTTGCAGGGTCAGCCCGAGGAGCGCACCGGTGAGCGCGAGCAGGGCCACCGCCCGGTGCAGGCCACGGGCCAGCGGATGGGCCGCCCGCCACAGGTAGGTGCCGGCGATCGCCAGGCAGGGCAGCACCACCAGCACCGGCCAGCCCCGGCTCATCACACCGAACATCAGCAGGGCGCCCACCGCGAACACCAGCGTGCCGACGCAGGCGATGACGTACCCGGCGAAGGCCGGGCCACCGCGGCGGGCCAGCAACGGCCCGCCGCTGGCCGCGATCAGCGCGCCCGGGATCAGGATGAACCCGGCCCACCAGTGGAACCGTCCGCTGCCCTGGGCGGCCGTCGCGACCGTGGCGCAGGCCAGCCCGGCGACGGCCAGGCTGGTCAGCCAGGGCCGGCTGCTCCGGGAGTACGGCTCAGCCAACGACGTCCGCTCCACTTCGACGCTCACGCCCACCAGCCTGGCCCGCGGCGCCCCTGCCGGTCCATCCGGCCAGCCCTACCGCCGAGCGGTGGCTGGCCGGAACAGCACCGCGCACCCGGTTCAGCTCGTCTCGCCGGCAACGCTGAACGAGCGCAGGCGGTCGACGGCCAGCACGGTGAAGCCGATGCTGATCAGCGCGGTCATCACCGACGCCACCGACACCGACACCGTGGTCTCCAGCAACCCGGTGGGGGCGAGCCGGTCGGCGAGGGCGATCACGTACTGCTGAATGGAGAGCACCTTGGTGCCGCTGACGAAGTTGCCCAGCAGCCCCTCCCAGATCAGCACGTAGACCAGGCCGAGGAGGACCGGCCGGCGGGTGACCAGGCTGAGCGCGAGGAACAGCGCCGAGTACGCCAGCGCGCCGAGCGCCGCCGCGGCGGCCAGCGCCAGGCCGAGGCGTACCGAATCGGCCAGGACGCCCGCGACGTAGAGCGGCACCGCGACGGTGACCGCGGTGACCCCTGCGGCCACCGCGAGCTTGGGCAGGATGATCTGCCAGCGCGGCAGCGGCTTGGTCAGGATGTGCACCACCGTGCCGTCGTCGATCTCCGCACCCAGCACCCCGGTGCCGATGATCAGCGACACCACGGGCAGCACGACCGCCAGCCCGAGGCCGACCAGCACCGCCGGGCCCCACTCGCCCGGGTCGACGCCCAGCGACCGGCAGAGCACGGCCAACCCCAACAGCACCAGTGGCAGCGGGAGCAGCAGCAGGAACCGACGGCGGCCGAACAGCCCGCGTGCGGTCATCCAGGTAATGGTCGACATGTTCTCAGGCCTCCACCAGGTAGGAGAAGACGCTCTCCAGGGACTCGTCGGACGGCACCAGCTGGCGCACCCGGATACCTCGGTTCAGCGCGATCCGGGGCAGCGCCCGGGTGAAGGCGCCGTAGTCGCCGGCGCGCACGGTCAGACCCGTACGGTCCAGCTCGACGCCGCTCACCGACGGTTCGGCGATCAGCGCCACGGCCAGCGCCCGGTCGTCGGTGGAACGCACCGCGAAGACATGCGGGCGGTTGGTCATCAGCCGGCGGATGGTCCGGAAGTCGCCGGAGGCCGCCAGTCGACCGGCCACCATCACCTGCACCGTCCCGGAGACCTGCTCGACCTCCTCCAGGATGTGCGAGCTGAACAGGATCGTGCGGCCGTCGTCGCCCAGGGTGTGCAGCAGCTGCATCATGTGCAGTCGCTGGCGTGGGTCCATGCCGTTGAACGGCTCGTCGAGCAGCAGCACCTGCGGGTCGTGCACCAGCGCGGCGGCCACCCGGGCCCGCTGCCGCATGCCCTTGGAGTAGGTGCCGATCCGCCGGTCCTGAGCGGACTCCAGCTCCACCAGGTCGATCGCCCGCCGTGCGGCCGCCGCGGGATCGGCCAACCGGTGCAGCTTGGCGCTGGCCAGCACGAACTCGTACGCGGTGAGGTAGCTCTGCACCGCCTCCCGCTCGCTGACCAGCCCCAGCCGCCGGTAGACGTCGGGGTTACGCCAGGTCGGCTCGTCGTCGAGGGTGACCGTGCCACGCGACGGGGACAGGAAACCCGCCATCATGTGCAGCAGCGTCGTCTTGCCGGCGCCGTTCGGACCGAGCAGCCCGGTCACCCCCGCGCCGAGCGTCATGCTGATGTCGTTGACGGCGACCACGTTGCCGTACCACCGGGACACCCCGGCCAGGCTCAGCGTGCTCATCAGGAGGCGACCTTCCGGTAGCGGGCCAGCAGGAGGGCGGTCGCGCCGGCGACCAGCACCACCGCGGCGAGGGCATAGACCGGGCCGAACCCGCCGATCGACAGGCCGCCCTGATCGCCCTCGCCCAGCAGCAGGTCACCCAGCGACCAGATGCCGACCCCCTGCACGAGCGAGGAGGGTGAGGCGAGCCCGGCCAGCTCGTTGGCGGTGCGCGACGGCAGGATGCTCAGCACCCCCACGATCGGGGTGGTCATCAGGAAGACCGCGACCACGCCGCCGGCGGCGAAGGCGCGCTTGCCGGTCAGCGACGCGACCAGCAGCCCGACCGAGGCGAAGACCACCGCCCACAGCCCGGCGTAGAGCAGCCCGGGCAGCAGGTCGAGCAGCTCGTTCCAGACCCCGCGCATGCCCTCCTTGGTGGTGAACGCGGCACCGAGGAACATCACCAGCTGCGGCCCACCGAGCAGCAGCCAGAGCGCGGTGACCAGCGCCAGCAGCTTGGCCAGCGCGTAGTCGGAGCGGGGCAGCGGCCGGGAGAAGTACAGCGGCAGGACGCCGCTGCGCAGGTCGCGGGAGACCAGCTCCGGTGCGGCCACCGCGACGAAGAAGAGGACCAGCCAGCTCATCGAGTCGGCGAACTGGGCGTACGTGGCGACCGGCTCGCCGATCTGGCTGCGTACGGCCGCCAGGGCCACCGCGACCAGGGTGACGATGCCGACCACCAGCCAGGGGAAGATCTTGGCCTTGGCGCTGCGTCCGAACCCGAACGTGGTGCGCACCCCGTGCAGGTAGAGCGCGCCGAAGACGTGCCGGCGGCCCAGTCGTGGGCCGTCGTAGCGCTGGTAGCCGATGTCGTGGATGACACCGGTCGGCGTGGAGCGCATCGCTGTGGTCGACGGCTCAGGCATGGGACAGCTCCCTCGTGGCGAAGAGTTCGGCCACCCGGTGCCGGCGCTGGTCCAGTCGGTGCAGTGGCAGGTCCAGTTCGGCGACCGCGCCGAGGATCAGGTCGTAGGTGCTGTCGTCGGCGAGCGGTACGAGCAGCAGCCGGCCGTCGCGCGCCACCGGCAGGTCGAGCGCGGCGAGCCGGGCGGCCAGCTCCTCGGTGCCCTCGCTGACCTCCACGGCGAGCACGTCGGTGGCCGTGGTCATGGCGGAGATGTGGTCGGCGCGCAGCAGCCGACCGCCGTCGATGGCGATCAGCGTGTCGCAGATCCGTTCCACCTCGCCCAGCAGGTGCGAGCAGACCAGCACGGAGATGCCGAACTCGGTGCCGATGCGGTGCACCAGCGCCAGCATGGCGTCCCGGCCGGCCGGGTCGAGGCCGTTGGTCGGCTCGTCGAGCAGCAGCAGGTCGGGGTCGTGCACCAGCGCCTGCGCCAGCTTGACCCGCTGCTTCATGCCGGTGGAGTAGCCGCCGACCGGGCGGTAGCGCTCCTCGTAGAGCCCGACGTGCCGCAGCGCCTCGGAGGCCCGCTCGCGGGCCGCGGTGCGCGGCAGGCCGCTCATCCGGCCGAGGTGGGTGACCAGCTCGGCGGCGGACAGGTCGGGCGGGAGGCAGTCGTGCTCGGGCATGTAGCCGACCCGGGCGCGGACCGCCGCCGGGTCGGCGGTCGGGTCGATGCCGAGCACCGAGACCTGACCGCTGGTCGGGGCGATCAGGCCGAGCAGGATCTTGATCAAGGTGGACTTGCCGGCGCCGTTGGCGCCTACCAGGCCGATGATCCCCGGCTCTACGGCGACGGTGAGGTCGGCGAGCGCGGTGACCCGACCTCCGTACGTCTTGGTGAGCGACTGGGTCGCGATCAGTGTCACGGTGCCAGCGTAGGGAGTCGATGCGCACCTCGGACACCGGCGCGCCCCCGGCACTCCCCTGATCCTCGCGGCGGTCGACCCCTAGGGTGCGTTTCCGCGCCCGGTGTCGCCGCCGACCTGCCGCCGCTGCGACGGTGGGTCACCGGATCCCTTCCGTCGAGCCGTCCGCCCGGGTCGTGGAGTGGCGGCCTCGACCGATTGACGGTCGGCTGCGAAACTGTGTGCCGATCAGCGAGTGGGGGGTGTGGATGAGCAACGGTTGGGTGCTGCCCGACGAGGTGCTCCGGGACGCGCCGGCGTACACGCCGCGTCTGGGCGAGCTCGCAGATCTTGAGCTGCTGCTGACCGGGGCGTACGCCCCTTTGACCGGCTTCATGACCCGCGCCGACCTGGTCTCGATCAGCCGGCGTGGTCGACTGGCCGACGGCACGCCGTGGCAGGTGGCGGTGACCCTCCAACTGCCCGCCGCGCTGGCCCAGGGCTTCGATCCGCGCGATCCGGCCCGCCGGGCCCTGGTGCTGACCGACGGCGAGGGCGCGCCGGTGGCCGCAATGGACGTGGCGGACGTCTGGCCGGTGCGCGATGGCGTGGCCGGGGTTGGCGGTCAGGTCCGCCGACTGGGTGACGGTGGACACGGCCCGTTCCAGCGGCTGCGCCGCAGCCCGGAGGAGGTCCGCGCGCTGCTGCCGCCGGGCCGGGTGCTCGGGGTGATCGCCGACCGGCCGTTGCACCGGCCGCAGCTCGCGCAGATCGCCCACGCCGCCCGCACCCTGGCCGCGCACCTGCTGGTGATGATTCCGGTCGGTGATGGTGGCGTCGCCGGGCTCCCGCCGGAGGCTCTGGTGCGCAGCATCTTCGCCGCCCGGGACCGGATGCCGCCGGCCACCCTGGTCGCGGTGCCGTTGTCGCACCGGCGGGAGGAGATCGACGACGCGCTGCTGCGCGCCCGGGTCTCCGCCGCGTACGGGGTCACCCACCTGCTCTCCACCGGGGAGATGCTCTCCGGCGCCGGGCTGCGGGTGCTGGTGCCGCGGGAGTTGGCGTACGACAACCGGGACGGGCAGTGGCGCTGGCGCGAGGACATCCCTCCGCGCAACCGTCGTCTCGCGCTGACCCAGGACGAGATCGACGACCTGCTGGACCGGGGCTTCCCGCTGCCGGAGTGGCACACCCCGCCGGCGGTGGCGAAGGAGCTGGCCCGGGCCCGGCCGCCGCGCCGGCACCGGGGGCTGGTGGTCTTCCTGACCGGTCTCTCCGGTTCGGGCAAGTCGACCATCGCCCGGGGTCTGGCGGACGTGTTGCGCGAGAGCGGCGACCGGACGGTGACCCTGCTCGACGGGGACGTGGTGCGCCGGGAACTTTCCGCCGGGTTGGGCTTCAGCAAGACCGACCGGGATCTCAACGTCCGGCGGATCGGCTGGGTGGCGGCCGAGATCGCCCGGCACCACGGGGTGGGCATCTGCTGCCCGATCGCCCCGTACGCGGCGGCCCGCGCCACCGCGCGGGAGATGGCCCTGGCCGCCGGGGCCGGTTTCGTGCTGGTGCACGTCGCCACCCCGCTGGAGGTGTGCGAGCAGCGGGACCGCAAGGGCCTGTACGCGCGGGCCCGGGCGGGCCTGCTCACCGGCATGACCGGCGTCGACGACCCGTACGAGATGCCGACGGACGCCGACCTGGTGGTGGACACCTCCGACCTGAGCGTGCCGGAGGCGGTGCAGGCCGTGCTGCACCACCTGACCGAGACCGGCTGGGTGGAGATCAAGACTCCGTCCGCCTGAGCCGATGCGTACCCCGTTCCTTCCACCGCTGCCGGCTACGCGCTAGTGTTCATCTTTGTTGGAACACGTTTGACCGCGTGAGAGTACGTGGACCCGGGAGGCACGGCGATGCTCGCTCAGCAGCGGCAGGCGGCCATCCTGGAGCGGGTCCGGTCGACGGGCGGCGTCCGGGTGACCGAGCTGGCCACGGAGTTCGCCGTCTCCGACATGACCATCCGGCGCGACCTGGAGGCGCTGCACGAGCGCGGCCTGCTGGCCAAGGTGCACGGCGGCGCCACGGCGACCGGCCCGAGCTCGACCGACGAGCCGGGCTTCCACGCCAAGTCGGTCCGCCAACTGCCCGAGAAGGCCGCCATCGCGGACCGGGCGGCCCAGCTTGTCCGGCCGGGTGCCGCGGTCGCGCTCTCCGCCGGCACCACCACCGCCGAGCTGGCCCGAAGGCTGGTGGACGTGCCCGGCCTGACCGTCGTGACCAACTCGCTGCCGGTGGCCGAGATCCTGCACGCCGGCGGTCGGCCGGACCAGACGGTGGTGCTCACCGGCGGCGTACGCACGCCCTCGGACGCGCTGGTCGGCCCGCTCGCGGTCGGCGCCGTCCGGACGCTGCACCTGGATCTGCTCTTCCTCGGGGTGCACGGCATCAGCGAGCGGGCCGGCTTCACCACCCCGAACCTGATGGAGGCGGAGACCGACCGGGCGCTTGTCGCGGCGGCGGACCGGCTGGTGGTGCTGGCCGACCACAGCAAGTGGGGCACGGTGGGCATCTCCTCGATCGTCGAGCTGGCGGCGGCACACGTGCTGGTGAGCGACGACCAGTTGCCTCCGCCCGCGCGACGGGTACTCGAGGAACAGGTGGGCGAATTGATCATCGTGAAGGCGACGGGGCGGGCCGCATGACGCGCACGCCGACGAGTGAGGGGACGGCGCCGTGAAGCGCACCGCGATCGACCTGGCCGACGGCCGGGAGCTGATCTACTTCGACGAGCGCGACGACGCCGTACGCGACCAGCCGGACCGTCGGGACCTCCCGCCGCCGCCTCCCGCGTCCCAACTGCGCTACGACCCGCTGACCGACGAGTGGGTGGCGGTCGCCGTGCACCGGCAGACCCGCACCTTCCTGCCGCCGGCGAACGAGTGTCCGCTCGATCCGTCGGTGGGCGACCGGCTGACCGAGATCCCGGCCCCCGACTACGACGTGGTGGTCTTCGAGAACCGTTTCCCGTCGCTGAGCGGCCGGGTGGCCGACGAGCCCGGGGAGATCACCCCGTTCACGCCGGTCCGGCCCGGCCTCGGCCGGTGCGAGGTCGTCTGCTTCACCTCGGACCACAACGCCTCCTTCGCGAGCCTCCCCCCGCGCCGGGTCCGCACGGTGCTGGACGCGCTCGCCGACCGGACCGAGGTGCTCGGCGAGCTGCCCGGCGTGGAGCAGGTGTTCTGCTTCGAGAACCGGGGCGTCGAGATCGGCGTCACGCTGCACCACCCGCACGGGCAGATCTACGCGTACCCCTTCGTGACGCCGCGCACCCGGGCGCTGCTGGCCGCGGCACGCCGGCACGCCGAGCGGACCGGCGGGGGCAACCTCTACGCGGACGTGCTGGCCGCCGAACGCGCCACCGGCGACCGGGTGGTCGCCGAGAACGAGCACTGGACGGCGTTCGTGCCGGCGGCGGCCCGCTGGCCGTTCGAGGTGCACGTGGCGCCGCGCCGCGTCGTGCCGGACATCCCGGCGCTCAGCGACAGCGAGCGGGACGCCTTCGGGCCGCTCTACCTGGACCTGCTGCGCCGCTTCGACGGGCTGTTCGACATGCCGATGCCGTACATCGCGGCGTGGCACCAGGCGCCGGTGCGGATCGATCGCGAGCTGGGCCACCTGCACCTTCAGCTGTTCAGCATCCGGCGCGCCCAGGACAAGTTGAAGTACCTGGCGGGCTCCGAGTCCGGCATGGGTGTCTTCATCAACGACATCTCCCCCGAACGCGCCGCCGACCTCCTGCGCGCCGTCTGAGACAGGCCGGACACAGGGCGCGGGGGGCCCGGGACAGGGCCCCCCGCAGGGAAGGGACGGCTGGCTGTGCACGACACAGCCGGGAAGGCTGGCTGATCGGCACGCATGCCGCGGGTCGACCGCGGTCAACCTTCCTGGACGCGACTGGCATCTCGTCCACCCTGGTCAACGAGGCGCGCCGGCCGGGGTGACGCGGGCGGGGTGTCGGCCGCGGACACGCCGGAGCCCGCCGGCGGGTGCCGACGGGCTCCGTTCCTGCGGTACGCCTGGATCAGGCGGCGATCCTGCGGGCCAGGTTCTCGTCGAGCGCGTTCATGAACTCGTCGGTGGTGAGCCACGGGGCGTCGCGCGAGATGAGCAGCGAAAGGTCCTTGGTCATCTGGCCGCCCTCGACGGTGTCGACGATGACCTGCTCCAGGGTGTTGGCGAACTCGGTCACCGCCGGCGTGCCGTCCAGCTTGCCCCGGTGCGCGAGGCCCCGGGTCCAGGCGTAGATCGACGCGATCGGGTTGGTCGAGGTCTTCTCGCCCTTCTGCCACTGCCGGTAGTGCCGGGTGACCGTGCCGTGGGCGGCCTCGGCCTCGACGGTACGACCGTCCGGGGAGAGCAGGACCGAGGTCATCAGACCCAGCGAGCCGAAGCCCTGCGCGACGGTGTCCGACTGCACGTCACCGTCGTAGTTCTTGCAGGCCCAGACGTAGCCGCCCTCCCACTTGAGCGCGGCGGCGACCATGTCGTCGATCAGCCGGTGCTCGTAGGTGATGCCGGCGGCGTCGAACTCGGCCTTGAACTCGTTCTCGAACACCTCGGCGAAGATGTCCTTGAACCGGCCGTCGTACGCCTTGAGGATGGTGTTCTTGGTGGACAGGTAGACCGGGTAGTTGCGGTCCAGGCCGTACCGGAACGAGGCCCGGGCGAAGTCCCGGATCGACTCGTCGTAGTTGTACATGCCCATGGCGATGCCGCCGCCGGAGAAGTTGGCGACCTCCATCTCCATCGGCGCGCCGCCGTCGGCCGGGGTGTAGGTGACGGTCACCTTGCCCGGGCCGGGCACCACGAAGTCCGTGGCCTTGTACTGGTCACCGTGGGCGTGCCGGCCGATGATGATCGGCTTGGTCCAGCCGGGGACCAGACGCGGCACGTTGGACATGATGATCGGCTCGCGGAAGACGACGCCGCCGAGGATGTTGCGGATGGTGCCGTTGGGCGACCGCCACATCTTCTTCAGGCCGAACTCCTCCACCCGGGCCTCGTCCGGGGTGATGGTCGCGCACTTGACGCCGACGCCGTGCTCCTTGATGGCGTTGGCGGCATCGACGGTGACCTGGTCGTCGGTCTCGTCGCGGTGCTGGATCGACAGGTCGTAGTAGTGCAGGTCGACGTCGAGGTAGGGCAGGATCAGCTGCTCCCGGATCTGCTTCCAGATGATCCGGGTCATCTCGTCGCCGTCGAGCTCCACGACCGGGTTGTTTACCTTGATCTTCGCCATCGGCCGGCGCTCCTCTCGGGGGACACGTGCTCAAGCAGTACGAGCGTACTGGAAACAGGCCGGCAGCTCCCAGCCGGCCTCGGCCGACCGGCGGAAACCGGGCTGCACGGCGCAGAAATCTCCTGGCATCATCGCCCGATGCCACTGAGCCGCACCCTCGGGTCTATCACGGTCACCGCCCTCACCGACGGGGAGGGTCCCTTCTTCCAGCCCCGGGCGGAGGCGTTTCCGCACGCCACGGCCGCGCACTGGCGTGAGGCCGACCGGCGCGACCCCAGCTCGGTGACCGCCGACGGGCAGTGGTGGCTACCGTTCCGCAGCTTCGCCGTCCGGCTCGGCGACGGGCCGGTGACCCTGGTCGACGCCGGGATCGGCCCGGCCGACGCGCCCGCCGCGACCTGGGCGCCCGTGCCCGGTCGACTGCCCGCCGAACTGGCCGCCGCCGGCATCGACCCGGCCGACGTCGACACGGTCGTGCTGACGCACCTGCACAGCGACCACATCGGGTGGGCGGTGACCGGCACGCCGGGCCGGCCGTACTTCCCGAACGCGACCTACCTGCTGCAACGCGCCGAGCTCGACGCGGCGGGAACGATCAACCCAGGCTTGCCGGCCGGCCTCGTCGCGCCGTTGCGCGCCGCCGGCCAGCTCCGGGTGGTCGACGGCGAGACAACCCTCACCCCGGCGGTACGCCTGCTGCCCACCCCCGGGCACACCCCCGGTCACCAGTCGGTGCTCCTGACGGCGGCCGACGAGCGGATGCTGATCACCGGTGACCTGCTGGTCCACACCGTGCAACTCGTCGACCCCACCCTCTCGTACGCCCACGAGGAGGACCCGGAGACGGCCCGCAAGTCCCGGGGGACCCTGCTCCGCACCCTCACCACCCAGGGCC
>NZ_RCVI01000198.1:0-22503 GCF_003667455.1 Micromonospora sp. CV4
GCGGCGGTGGCGGCGACGCCGGCCGTCGCGGATCGCGCGGCCCACGTCGACCCGCGGCGCCGGAACCGGCGCCGATCGCAGCAGTGCCGCGATTCGTTGGTCGTCCAACGTGGTCATCTCGTATTCCTCCCCGACATCTCGGTAACGTCGAGCACCTGGCGGACCGCCGCCAGCGCCCGAGCCGTCTGCGACTTCACGTTGCCTTCGGAGCAGCCCATCGCGGCGGCCGTGTCGGCCAGCGACAGGTCGCACAGGAACCGCAGGACCAGTACGGTGCGCTGGCCGCGCGGGAGGTCGGCGAGCGCGGCGACCAGGCTGTCCCGCTCGGCCAGCTCGTCGTGCGGCGTGACCGGCGGGCGCTCCGGCTCCGGCATCGACCCCAGCAGCCGGACCTTCGCCCAGCTCAACCGCTTCTCGTCGACGAGCTTGTGGACCAGCATCCGATGTACGTACGCGTCGACGTTGTCGGCGCGGCTGACCCGGCGCCAGTTCACGTACAACGCCGTGATCGTCTGCTGCACCACGTCGTCGGCCAGATGGGCGTCGCCGCACATCAGGAACGCGGTCCGATGCAGGGTCGGCAGTCGCGCGGAGACGTACTCCACGAACTCACGCTCGGCATCCACCATTCGGGGCTCCCTCCTCCGCAAGCTCGACGGGTCCGGACGACCGTCAGGTTGCGTCGACGGGAAAGTTCGGCGGAAGGCCAGATCAGCCGTGGCCGAAACGCGTGCCTAACCCGCGTCGTCGCGGCGGGTCGTGCTGAACCGGCGTTGGTGGGCGGCCGGGCTGATCGACAGCTTCCTGGCGAAGACCCGGCGCATGCTCTCGTAGCTGGGGAACCCGGCGAGGGACGCGGCCTGTGTCGCGGTGTGCCCCTGGTCGAGCAGTGCCCTGGCGAGGTCGAATCGAACGTTCTCCACGTAGCGGGCCGGTGTCGTGGACAGCTCGTCGTGGAAGAGCCGGGTGAGGTGCCGGGTGCTCACGTTGAGGTGTTTCGCGAGTTCGCCGAGCGAGTGGTCCGCGCGCGGGTTCGCCGTCACCAGGTCGGTGATCGTACGGAGAGCCGGCGAGCGGGGCGGCGGTCCTTGCAGCGGCGCCGAGAACTGGGACTGGCCGCCCGCCCGCTGCATGTACACCACCAGGGCGCGGGCGACGTCGCGCGCCAGGTCGGGCCCGTGGTCCTCTTCGACGAGCGCGAGAGCCAGATCGATGCCGGCCGTCACCCCGGCCGACGTGTACGTGGTGCCGTCTCGAACATAGATCGCGTCGGGCTCGACGCGGCACGTCGGATACCGGGCGGCCAGCTCGTGCGCGACCTTCCAGTGCGTGGTCGCGCGCTTGCCGTCGAGGACGCCGGCGGCGGCGAGGACGAAGGCCCCAGTGCAGATCGAGGCGACCCGGCTGGCCACCGCCACCGGTATCCGTGCGGCGTCCGCCAGGTCGGCGGGGACGCGGGCGCGCGGATACCGGTCGGACCCGGCCACCAGCAACGTGTCGACGGCCGGCTCCGGGGACACGGCGCCGTCGACCGCGACCCGGATCCCGAGGCTCGACGTGACGTCCGCACCGGTCGGCGACAGCAGCGAGATTTGATAGTCGGCGCCGAACCGGTTCGCCTCCCTGAACACCTCCGCGGGACCGGCGACGTCCAGCAACGTCACTCCGTCGTAGACGAGGATCGCGACCCGATGCTGGCCGGCCTTCGCCACCCCCGTCCCGTCGGAGCCGGACCCGCGCGATGAGCGGCCGGACCCCGGCGGCACTGACCGCCGAGGGGTCGGCGAAACAGGAGGCATGGACACCGTTTATTGTTAGCACGCCATTATCGGGGACAACGGAAATCCTCGGGTGCGGTTCTGCTCACGTTACGAATATTGCGGATGAACGAACTGTCCGTGATCTTCGCCTGATTACGTGCGCAACGGGTCCGCAAACACCGCAGCCGCCGGGAGGCCGGTCCAGCAATTCCTCGTGCCGCGATTGATGACTGGTGACTCACGCGCTGGACCCGACCCGGATCCCGGTGCCGCGCGTGATGGAGCACACGACCGCGATTCGCGCTGTCCGGATATGAGGGATTCCTGGCCGGACGAAGGCGGCGCCGTACGACGATCGGTGGGCAGCATGGAGGTCGCAGACACGGATCGTGCCCATATTTCGGAAGGTCGAAGATCGTGCCAGAGATCATCGCGGGGTTGGAGATTCCTGAGACAGCGGCGGTCGCCGAGGCGACCCGGCGCATCCAGGAGTCGACCAGCCCGCTCATCTACCACCATTCCCGGCGGGTCTTCCTCTTCAGCCTGATCCACGCTCAGAAGCTTGACGTGAAACCGGACCCGGAGTTGCTCTATCTGGCGGCCATGTTTCACGACACCGGCCTCCTGACGCCCTTCTCCGACGTCGTGCAGCGCTTCGAGGTCGACAGCGCCGACCACGCGCGCACGTTCCTCCTGGACCGGGGTTTTTCGACGGCCGCCGCCGAGACCGTCTGGACGGCGATCGCGCTGCACACCACGCCCGGCATCCCCGACCGGATGGCCCCGGAAATCGCGACCACGTACCTCGGTGTCCTGACCGACGTGCTCGGCTTCGGCCTGGACGGACTCGAACGCGATCAGCTGAACGAGATCCTCGCCGTGCATCCGCGGGGGGATTTCAAGAACGGGTTCCTGCGAGCCTACGTCGACGGGCTGAAGAACCGCCCCGAGACCACGAACGGCACCGTGAACTCCGACGTGCTCGAACACTTCATTCCCGGCTTCCAGCGCGTGACGACGGTCGAGCGCATCGTCGGCTCGCCCTGGCCGAGTTGATCGGACACCGGCTTCGCCAGCGCGCGCCGACGGCGGGCCCCACACCAACCCATTCCGACGTACCTTCCTGGAAAGGATTCGAGCATGCGAGCGATCACCGTACGAGACCGTGACGCGGGTGTCAGCGGGCTCACGCTGACCGACATGCCGCACCCGCACGCTGCGGAGAACGACGTCATCGTGCGGGTGCACGCCGCCGGCTTCACCCCCGGAGAGCTCGACTGGCCGGCAACGTGGACCGACCGCGCCGGTCGCGACCGGACGCCCAGCATTCCCGGGCACGAGCTGTCCGGAGTCGTCGTCGAGCTCGGCTACGGAACCACCGGCCTCACCGTGGGCCAGCGGGTGTTCGGGCTGACCGACTGGGCCCGCGACGGTTCCCTGGCCGAGTACACCGCGGTGGAGGCTCGCAACCTCGCTCCCCTCGCGGCCGACATCGACCACACCGTGGCCGCCGCGCTGCCCATTTCCGGACTGACCGCATGGCAGGGACTGTTCGACCACGCCCATCTCCGGACCGGCCAGACCGTCCTCATTCACGGCGCGGCGGGCGGGGTCGGCTCGATCGCCGTTCAACTCGCGCGGGAGGTGGGCGCCCACGTGATCGGCACCGGCCGGGCCGACGACCGTGAGGTCGCCGTCGGCCTCGGCGCGCAGACCTTCTTCGACCTGGCGGCCGACGACTGGCACCGGGCCGGCGAGGTGGATGTGGTGTTCGACGTCATCGGCGGCGACATCCTCGATCGATCGGCCGGACTGGTACGCCCGGGCGGCACCCTGGTCACCATCGCCGCGCCGCCCACCGTGCAGCCCAGGGACGGGCGAGCCGTCTTCTTCGTCGTCGAACCTGACCGCGCCCAACTGACCGACCTCGCCCAGCGCGTCCGGACCGGACGGCTCAACCCGATCGTCGGCGCCGTGCGACCGCTCTCCGAGGCGGCCTCCGCGTTCGCCCGCCGTCGCCGCACGCCCGGCAGAACGATCATTCAGGTCGCCGATCAGGAAGCAACGCCGGGCTCGTGATCAGCCTGCGAATACCACCGAACGGACGTCCGACGGCGACGATCGGCCATTTCCATGTGCGACGGTTGCCCCGCGACGCCTAGGAAGGGAGGCATGACCAACGAAGTGACCGTTCCCCTGCTGCCGTGCGGTTCCGTCGACGACATCGCCGACTTCTACGAGGTTCTCGGGTTCCGCACGACCTACAGCCAGCGCAAGCCCAACCCGTACGTGGCGTTGCAGCGCGAGGACCTGCATCTGCACTTCTTCGAGATGGCCGGATTCCAGCCCGACCAGTCGTACGGCTCCTGTCTCGTGCTCACGTCGGACATCGACGGCCTGCACCGGGCGTTCGCCGCCGGCATGCGCGCCGCGTACGGCAAGGTGCTGGTCTCGGGGATACCGCGGATGACCCGACCCAGGGCGCGGAAGAACTACGACGGGTTGGGCGGGTTCAGCGTCATCGACCCGGGCGGCAACTGGATCCGCGTCGTGCAGAACGCCACCGCTGCTCCCCCGCCGGCTGCCACCCCTGAGGGCCGTCTGGCGAAGGCGCTGGCGAACGCTGTCGTGCAGGCCGATTCCCGGGGCGACGTCGCACAGGCCGTCCGGATCCTCGACAGCGCGTTGGCCCGCCCGCAGGCCGACGACGACCCGGTCGCTCGGGTGGAGGTCCTGGTCTACCGCGCCGAACTGGCGATGGTGCTGAGCGACCCGGAGACCGCGGCGGAGATGCTGGAGCGCGCCGAACACGTCGCGCTCAGTGCGGACGAGACCGTACGGGCGAGGTCCGCGTTCGAGGCCGCCGCCGACCTCGCCGCGGCGTTGGGGTGAGTCGACGTACGCGGGGCGGGTTCGGCCGTGCGCCGAGCCCGCCCCGCCATCTCCACCCGATCCTGATCGCGAGTCGCGGTTGGGACCTGTGACAGGCCGTCAGCGTTGCAGTGTCAGCAGACCCGGCCGGTAGGGCAGGAGACCGTAGTCGCCGCCGGAGTTCGGGGACCGCCCCTGGTAGAGCAACTGCAGATTGCACGGATCGACGGTCATGGTCTGGTCGGCGTTGCTGCGGATCAACTCACCGTGGCTGATGTCGTTGGTCCAGGTGGCACCGCTGTTGGCTCTGCCGGCGAAGGGATTGCTCTCGGTCGCGGCCTGCGGTGTCCAGGAACCGCCCAGACTGGTGGCCGTGAACGAGCGGAAGTAGCGGCCCTGCGAGCCGATGGCCTCGACCAGCATGAGGTACCGGTTCTGGCCCTGGAGCTTGTACACCTGAACGGCTTCGAACAGGTTGTTCGTGGTGTCGCTCATGATCACCGTTGAGTTCGAGCCGAAGCTGCCCGGGAAATTCCCGATGGGCATGCTGGCCCGGTAGATCCTGCCGTTGTCCCCGGCGAAGAACAGGTACATGTTCGTGCTGTCGCCGATGAGTGCCTGGTCGATGGGCCCCGTACCGGAGCCGGAGATGCTTCCGGAGAAGAGCACCTGCTCGGATGACCATCCATTGGCATTGGTGGGGTCGCTCGACGTCCGGTAGGAGAAGGCGGTCCCACCCCACTGGTAGGCGAGCACCCAGATGTTCCTCGGCGCGAAGTAGAAGAGCGTGGGCGCGACAGCGGAGAAGGACATCGCGTTCTGGCTGGCCGAGGCCAGGTCGGACCAGTTGGTGAAGAGACCGAAGTTCATCGAGCCCCACCTCGTCCCGGTGTCGTGCGTCGTGGCATAGACGAGATGCCTGCCGTTGTAGGGGGCGTAGGTGAAGTCCTTGAGCGAGACCCACCCCGACCTGGGGTTCGCCAACTGGCCCGTCGACGACCAGCGGTACGTCGACGGCAGAGCGCACGTGCCGGGCGGCGGCGTGGTGGGGTTGCCCCCGCCGTCGACGCGGACGAGCTGCCACTGCTGGTTGCTGCCGTTCCAGTCGTCGTACTGCACGATGTTTCCGCCGTCGGCGGTCGACGCGCCCTGCACCTCCACCACCTTGTTGCTGTTCCGGTTGACCAGCCGGACGTGGCCGCCGTCGGAGTCGGCCAACCGGAACTGCTGGTTGGTCCCGTTGCCGTCGGTCCACTGCACGATGCTGGCACCGTTGGCCGTCGAGAAGTTGTAGACGTCCAGCACCTTGCCGGACAGTCGCGACTTCAACCGGTAGTAGCCACCGCCGGAGTCGACGAACTGCCACTGCTGCTGGTTGCCGTTGTTCCGCGCCCACTGGGTGATCCGCGCGCCGTCGTTCGTGGCCAGGTTGTAGACGTCCAGGGCCTTGCCGCTGTTGCGGTTGATCAACACGTACCACGCGCTCGTGTCGACCGTCGCCGCGGCGGCGGGCGTCGACACCGCCGCCGCGGCGGCACCACCGACCACCATCGCCGCCATGCCGGTGGCGACGACCCGTAGCAACCAGCCACGCCGCCGGGGCGGCGACGCGGGCGATGGAGACCGATCTGAGACAGACATGATCCTCCTCAATGACCAGGAGCCGAACGGTCCACCCGGAGATGGGCGCACCGCGACGCGTGGCCGGGCGGATGCATCGAGGATTGTCAGCGCTAACAAGACGTCTGCATGCCCTGGCGCACGCCGTGATTTCGAGGTCGACGAAGCGGGCTTGCCCGGTCAGCCACAGGTGTCATCGTCCCTAGCCATCGACTGTGAGCGATAACATGCGGTTCGTCAAGTCTCAGCTCATCGATTGGCATCAACAGCTGGGTCTACGAGGAATACGTCAGCGCGACAACGGGTGCCCGGCAGATCACCCGGGTCTACTTGACCTGCGGCCACCCGTTGGCCGCTGTGAAGAGGCTCTCGGTGAGTTCGTCCCACGGCCGGAGGCGTGGCATCTTCTGGCCGAGGGCCTCGGCGAGGAAGCGGAAGTCCTCCTCCAGCACGTCGATCGTCCTCATGTACGTGTGCGCGTCGAGCGACTTCAGCGTGAACAGCGTCGCGTCCGCGACCTGTTGCACGGTGAAGAGGTGCTCGGAGCCGTGTGGGATCAGGGTCCGCATGATGTCGGTCTTCGCCCGGTGGACGTAGCGGATCAGGTGTGAGGACGGGTCCAGACGGATCATCTCGGCGGCCACGCCGGCGTTCTTCGGCACGAGGAAGGCCTGGAAGGCCAGGTATTCCGGCACGGCCTCGGTCCACTCGCGGAGCCGCCGGAGAAAGCGCTGTTCGATGATGTGGTCCAGCTCGAACAGGTATCCGAAGCCGGACACGTCGCGGACCCGGTTCTGGAGCTCGTTGTACTGGTTGACACCCATCCTGGCCACGTTGTCGTAGTGGCCCAGCATCGCCGGCGTGAGGGTCACCTGGTTCGGCAGCCTGCCGTGGGCCGCCTTGATGACGGTGCGGTAGTCGTCGCCCAGGTGCGCCGTGAGGTAGGCGTGCACCCACTGACGATCCGTGGCGAGCAACCAGTCCAGCGGCGCCTTCGGGACCGTCGCGCGGCGGGTCGTGATGGTGAGGTACTGGTCGTACTCCCAGCGCAGCATCGAGTTGGCGAACGAGGCCATGTCCTCGGTGAACAGCGCGCGCACATCAAGGGCGAGGAGGTCGTCGGCCTGCTTCGAGGCCTTCTTCGCCTCCTGCAGCACATCCTGGACGCCCTTGGCCACCGCCGAGACCGCACGGGGGTTACCGGCGGCGGCTTCCAGCATCTTGGCGAGCTTCTCCTGTCGTGGCGCCGGTAGGTTCTGGAGCCGTTTCAGGAGCGCGCCGGACCGCGCGGAAGTGTCGACGTCGTCCACGACCCGGCGCAGGTCAGCCATCAACCCTTCGATGCGGGCGAGTTCCTCGCTGAGCCGCGCCGAACTTCTGCCCAGGCGGACATAGGCCGTCGCGCCGACCGACACCGCAGACAGAGTTCCGTACAGGATGATCTCGTTGGAGGTGACGCGAGTTCCCCAGAAGTCACGACCGGTGGCCATCATGAACGCGAGCTGTCCGAGCTCGTACAGGTCGCCGACGACGGGGACGAAGCTGAGCGGCACCTCGATCATCAACTGGAGCACGGACAGGAAGCCCGTCCGGTCGGGCAGCTCGTGGCGACGGAGGGTCCGCACGTCGGGGTCGAGGTCCGTGCCCTGGCGAGGAACCTTCTCGTGCGCGACCTTGCGGGAGTAGACGTACGTCGCCCGCGCGACGGCCTTCGGTCCGGCACGGACGGCCACCGTGACGTTGTCGTCGTGCTGAACGATGATCCGGCTGGCCGAGCCGCGGCAGCCAGCCGAGTAGGCGTACGCCGCGGGCTTGTCCGGGTCCTTGATCGTGACCTGTATCTGGAAGCGGCCTTCCCAGGACTGGATCACCACCCCGGTGGGCTGCGGCACGATCACCAGTCCGGGCGGCAGTCCCCGCTTCCAGACGTAGCCGAGGCTCACCGCCATCGTGTCGGCGACCCTGCCCAGGTCGCCCTCCACCGGGACGGGATCCTCGGCCCCCGAGACGAGCACGTACGGAGTGCCCATCACCGCGAGAATCGACTGCGGATCGCCGAACGACGGCGTCACCCGCGGATCCTGGTTGCGGATCACCGTGACCTGGGGCGTGAGGTCGCACAGCAGGGTGTCGGGATCGAGGACGTCGTGGCGCAGGTCGGACATGGGCCGGCGCTGGTGATGCGACGGGTGGCACTGGCAGGAGGGCCCGGGTGAGGTGGTCACCGCCGAGAACGGGGACCGGGGTCGCGCGACGCGGAACGCGGTGAACGACGGCCGGTCCCGGCGTACCTGCACGGTGACGTCCCGTGCCAACGCCATCAGCAGTACCGGCCGCCGGAAGACCGGCGACTCGGGATAGGTGACCCTCGCCGGGCCGCCTGCCGCCGGCAGCCAGTGCCACACGACCGGCGGGATGCCCAGCTCCTTCCAGCGCTTCGCGCTCGCCCGCCCGGGGCGGATCGTCCAGGTCCAGGAGACCTTCAGCGAGGTGTCGGTGATGGTGATGCGGGCGAGGTTGTCGGCCGGAAGCAACCGGCCGCTGAACGCGAGGGCGCCGGCCAGCGAGGGCATCGACGCGTAGGTGGCGCCGTCGCGAAGCACCCTACGGCTCCTCGTCAGGCACCCAGTGCCCGTCGGCCTGTCTCGTCCAGCGCGGCAACCCCTCCGCCGTGCGCAGGTGCATGAGGCTCGTGGGCACCCGCACCTCCCACGGCTCTCCGACGGGAACCTCCGAGCCGGGCACGCCCAGCCGTTCCGCTATCTCGTCCGCGATCGGCAGGTACGTGTCGTCGCTGACCGTCGGGAGCGGACCACCCTGCCAGGGGTCGCCGGTCTTGCGGAAATGGTCCACCGCGGGCTCGAATCCGGGCCGGACCGGCAGGACGAGCCGTGCGTAACCCGCCTTGAGGAAGTCCTCGAACTCCAGGTCGCCGTCGCGGATGTCGAGACGCTCCAGCCAGCTCGACCGCCGTCCCCAGAAGTACGGGTAGCACACCCAGGACATGTTCTCCCATTCGAAGGCCTGCTCGAAGAACCGCACGTAGGCGCCCTCGATGCCGGCCTGGTCGAAGCGGATCCGGGGCAGCCCGTCCGGGCCCGTCGTCGTGGCGTCGAACAGCTCGAAGTGCTGCTCGGTCAGGAGCGTGACGCACATCCGCTTGAGTTCGTCGACCATCGTGGCCCGGTTGCGGTACGCCTCCCGGCTCACGACCACGGGCGGCGCCGTCGCCTCGGCGGTGGCCAGCTTCGCTTCGTACTCGGACAGTCGCGAACGATAGGCCTCCACCAGTTGGGCATGGGTCTCGTGCTGCCAGACGGCCAGCGCGCGCGGCGTCGCGGCGCAGGTGACCTCGACGGCGCACGCGATGTGTCCGACCTTGTCGGTGGTCAGCGCGAACGGGACGGCCTCGGTCTCCCCGTCCAGGTCGGTGATCCACACCCACGGGGACCCCTGGCCGAACCGGTGTGCACGTCGCCCCATGACGACATCGACGCTCCAGCCGTCCCAGATGGTGGTGACGACGCCGACCGATGCCTGCACCGCGCGGTATCCGTCGGGCACCTTGACCCTGGTGGAGTCGGTGAACTCCTGGGTCGACTCCTCGCCGCCGGTGTGGAAGTCGTACGCCTCGGTGGCGAACGGCTGCGGCGGCGGCTTGATGCCGGTGGCGCCGTACATCGTCACGAAGGACTGGTAGGTGTCCGGGTGCAGTTCCTCGGGGCGCACCGAGAACGGCACCGGCTCGACGATGTCGACGACCTCGGCCCGGCTGCGGCGGAACGCCTCGATGAGCTGCGCTCCGGGCTCGGGCACCAGCACGTCGTACAGCGTCCGCCTGCCGTAGTTGTAGACCTGAGCCTCGTAGACCTTGGTCAGCCACTGGTACACGCCCACCACGTGCTCGGCGCCCAGCGTGTTGTTGAACGTGTGCTGGTCGGTCTCCTCCACCTCGGTGGTGGTGCGGCGGGTCTGCCGGGTGAGGATGCGTTCGGCGGTCCGCTCGGCGGCGGTCTGGGTCACCTCGCGCGCCATCGTGCTCGCCGAGGATTCACTCTCCTCGGTGTTCCGCGTCCACGCGGCCTCGGCGCTGGCCTGGAAGTCGACGGTCGGCCCGTAGCTGCCGGAGACCGTGAGCGACCCTTTGACGTCGGAGCGCTCCTGCAGCAGGGACTGTGCCTCGCGCTGCATCTCGAAGCGATCGGTGGTCGTCAGGGAGCTGCTCTCCTCGTGCTCCTGCTCCCGCTCCTGGACGAAGATGGTCTCCGTCTCGGTCCGGGTGCGCCGGACCCGGTCCCGCGACTCGCTGCGCATCACGTTCTCGACGTACGCGATCTCGTCGCGTGCGTAGCCCTTGAGCTGCTGGCGCACCACGTACAGGTCCATGACGCCGGCGGGGCCCAGATCGGCGTGGGTGCGCGGGACCGGGTCCGGGACGGGCGGGCTCTCCAGGGGGTCGAAGAGGTCGAGCAGTTCCCGCGGGGTGCGGCGGCGAACGTCCGCGAGCAGGCCGTTGGCGCGTGAGACGACGACGTCGCCGCGTCGCCACCACGTGGCCCGGGGCAACAGTGACCCCACCAGGCTCTGCGCCGACTCGTGCAGCGCGCGTCGCTCCCGTAGCAGGGCGGAGACGACGTCGGGCAGATGGTCGGACGGATCGACCTTGAGGCCCTGGAGCGCCTCCTTGGTGCGACCGTCGAGCCGGTCGACGGTGGCCGTGTCGAGCCGTACCCCGACCGGGTCCGTCATCGGCAGAAACTCCGGGCGTCCACTGATCGCGATCTCCGCACCGGGCTGCGCCCGGATGCCGGGTGCCGGCGACGGCAGGTCCGGCAGCCTCAGCGACAGCTCGAGTTCCTTGCGGCGGATCGTCAGGTCACGCTCGAAGAGCGCCTGCGGTCGCAGGTTCTCCGGTGGCAGCACCTGTGGATACTCGCGCTGGGCAGTGCGCCGGAAGCCGCTCGCGGGCACGGCCGCCAGTTCGGCGATCGCCGCGTCGACGGCCTCATGCCGGGCCGCCAGCTCTGCCAGCCGGTCTCTGATCACGACCGGATCGCGGGGTGGCGACGCCGGTCGGGGCCCGCGTCCGAACCAGTCCGGCAGGCGGACGATCCGCAACAGGCGCTTCTCGCCCGAGGAGATGTAGTCGTGGATGCGCAGGGCGTCGACGAGACGGGCGATCGGGCGGCGGTGTTCGGCCGGCAGCAGCTTGACCACCAGGACGCTGTCCTTGATGTCGGCGATGCCCGCCACCGTCTGCGGATCCGCGAGAAAGTCGGCGACCGGGCGGCCCAGGAGATCCGCGAGGTCGAGGGGCCTCTCGGACCGGGCCAGCGCCTCGCTCACGGCGCGCGTCGCCCCGACCACGCCCGTCGTCCCCTCCCCGGTCACATAGTGCGGACCGGCGGCGAACTCCTCCGCCAGGCGCTTCCTTCGCGCGAGGGAGTCCGGTTCGGACGCGACCGCGGCCAGTCGCTGTTGCAGCTCCGTGTCGGCGCTCAGGTCGAGCGCCTCCGGAGCGTCGGTCGTGAGCGGTTGCCTGACCTGCGCGAATTGGAACAGGGCTTCCATGGCCGGATGCTAGGCCCGGCCGGCACCCCGACTCAGTCACCTTCGCGACCAGGAAACCGCGGATGATGTTCACCAAATCCGTGCTCAGCGTTGTGGCGGGACCCGTGGCGGCAGCTCGTCGAGGTCGTCGTGCGCCCGCGGGCTGGGCGGCGGCACCGGGTTCGGGATCCCGTCGAGGCTCTCGTCCTCGGCGAACACGATCTCGCGGCGCTTGCGGATGGTCGGAAGGACGGCGACGACGAGCGCCGCCACCGCCAGCGCCAGGAACACGGCGGAGATCGGTCGGGTCAGGAAGACCGACGCGTCGCCGCGCGAGATGATGAGCGCACGCCGCAGGTGCTCCTCCAGCAGCGGACCGAGGACGAAGCCGAGCAGCAGGGGCGCCGGCTCGCAGCCGCACTTGATCAGGATGTAGCCCAGGATCCCGAAGAACGCGATCGCGTACACGTCGTACGCGTTGAAGCTCAGCGAGTAGGTGCCGATCGCCGCAAACAAGATGATCATCGGGAACAACACCTGGTACGGGATGCGCAGCATGCGCACCCAGATGCCGACCAGCGGCAGATTCAGCAGTACGAGCAGCACGTTTCCGATCCACATCGACGCGATCAGGCCCCAGAACAGCGCCGGCTCGTCGGTGATGACGTTCGGGCCGGGGGTGATGCCGTGGACGATGAACGCGCCGACCATCAGCGCCATCACCGGGTGGGCGGGCAGTCCCAGGGTGAGCAGCGGGATGAACGACGTCTGCGCGGCGGCGTTGTTCGCCGACTCGGGACCGGCCACGCCCTCGATCGCGCCGCGTCCGAACTCCTGCTGCCGCTTCGAGATCCGCTTCTCGACGGCGTACGAGGTGAACGAGGCCAGCACGTGGCCGCCGCCGGGCAGGATTCCGAGCGCGGCGCCCAGACCGGTGCCGCGCAGGATCGGGCCGACGATCCGGCGGCGGTCCTCGCGGGTCGGCCACAGGTTCTTCACCGTGCTGACGATTGCCGTGCGGGTCCGCTCGTTCTCCAGATTGCGCAGGATCTCGGCCACCCCGAACATGCCGACGGCGACCGACACGAAGTTGATGCCGCCGTACAGCTCACGCTGGTCGAACACGAACCGGGGCGTGCCGGTGTAGATGTCCTGGCCGACCGTGCCGAGCAGCACGCCGAGCGCGATCATCGCCAGTGCCTTGAGCGCCGATCCGCGCGCCAGCGCGATCGACACGATCAGGCCGAACAGCACCAGCGAGAAGTATTCGGCCGGGCCGAACCGCAACGCGACGCTGGCCAGCGGTGGGGCCGCGACGGCCAGCGCGACGGTGGCCACCGTACCCGCGATGAAGGACCCGACCGCGGCGGCCGCCAGCGCCGGGCCGGCGCGACCCTGCCGGGCCATCTCGTGCCCGTCCAGCGCGGTGACCGCCGCCGACGACTCACCGGGCAGGTTGATCAGGATGGCGGTCGTCGAGCCGCCGTACTGTGCGCCGTAGTAGATACCGGCCAGCATGATCAACGCCGTGACCGGCTCGAAGCTGAACGTGATCGGCAGCAGCATCGCCACCGTCGCTGTCGGCCCGATGCCGGGCAGCACGCCGACCGCGGTCCCGAGCAGCACTCCGACGAAGCAGTAGAGGACGTTCTGGACCAGGAGGGCGGTCGAGAAGCCCAGCGCGAGGTTGTCGAGAAGCTCCATGCCTCAATCCGGATGTCCCGTCAGAACCCCAGCCACGGACCCCATAGCGGGATCCGCAGCTGCAGTCCGACGACGAAGATGAGCGTGCTGGCCACGGTCAGCCCGGCGGCCACGGCCACGGCCGTGAGCAGCCGTACGCGGGAGCTGGCCAGCGTGGTGAGCAGGGCGGTCACCGCCGACGTCGGTACGAATCCGAGGCGCCGGACGGTGAATCCGAAGAACAGGACCGCGAGCACGATGACGGCGACCGCTCGCCAGGGGATCGCCCCGAACGAGGTCACCTCGCCGGCGACGAGTCCCTTGCCGATGATCGCCAGGCCCAGGACGGCCACGGTCGCGCCGACCAGCATCGGAAAGGCCCCGGGGCCCATCCGTAGTGGGGTGCCCAACCCGTAGCCGAGCGCCCCCCACACGAAGGCACCACCAATCAGGACGAAGATTCCCCCGGCGAGGACGTCCGGCATCGACCGACGGCGCTCCACCTCAGGAGACCGTGACCCCGGCGTCGGCGATGATCTTCGCCCAGGTGCCGAGCTGCTCTTCGAGCTTGGCGCGATGCGCCTGCGGGGTCGCGTCCTCGGCCGGGACCGGCGCGGTGCCGAGCTTGGCCATCTGGTCGATGACACCCTGGTCGGCCAGGGCCACCTTCAGCGCCTCGGACAGCTTCTGGATGATCTCGTCCGGCGTGTCGGCCGGGACGTAGAGACCGTGCCACACGCTGACCTGGAGCTGGGACAACCCGGCCTCGGCCGTGGTGGGCAGGTCCGGCAGGCTCTTCACCCGCTCCGGCGTGGTGACCGCGTACGCCTTCACCTTGCCCGCGGCGATCTGGCCGCTGGTGTTGGTCGTCTGGTCGCACATGAAGTCGACCTGGCCGCCGACGAGGTCGGTCAGCGCGGGGCCGGTGCCCTGGTACGGGACCTCCTGGAGCTTGACCCCGGCAGCGGTCTGGAACAGCAGGCCGCACAGGTGGGAGGCGGCGCCGATGCCGGCGTTGGCGAGGGTGACCTTGTCGGCGTTCGCCTTCACGTGGGCCACGAGGTCCTGGAGCGTCGCGGGTGCGAAGTCCTTGCGGGCGACGACGGTCATCGGCACCTCGGTGACGAGCCCGACCATCTTGAAGTCCTCGAGCGGCTTGTAGTCGAGGTTCTTGTACAGGGCGGGCGCCGTGGACATGCCGATGTGGTGCATGAGCACGGTGTAGCCGTCCGGATCGGCCTGCGAGACCTCGCCGGCGCCGACCGTGCCGCCGGCACCCTCGACGTTCTGGACGACGATCTTGCCGCCGAGCTTGGCGGCCATCGGCTCGGCGATCATGCGGGTGACCGTGTCCGTGGGCCCGCCCGCGCTGAACGGCACGACGATCGTGATGTTCTGGTCCGGGTAGCTCGAGGCGTCGCCGCCGCTGCCACCGCCGCCGTTTCCGGAGCAGGCGGCCAGGAGCGAGAGGGCGCCGACCGCGGCGATCATCCGCGCGGCGACCCGATGCCTGGTCGTTGTCATATCGAGGCCTCCTCGTCGGCGCGTGCGCGTTGTCGGGCCTCAGTCTCGGCGGGCGGAGACGCGGATGGTGTCAGAGAAATCCCAAGGAATGCGCTCGATGTCAGAGGAATCCCAAGAACTCCAGGGCTGACATGAGCGTCGATACAGGCCGTACAATCCGCCGGTATGCGGATAACCGTCATCGAGGATGACGACCGCGTGGCGCGCGGTCTGGTGACCGTGCTGGCCCAGGCGGGTTTCGAGGTCCACCGCATCGCCACCGCCGCGGAGGCCGTGCGTGCGGCGCCGGCCGACGTGGTCCTCGTCGACCTGGGTCTGCCGGACGGCGACGGGCTCGACGTGATCCGCAAACTGCGTGACCGCCCGGAGACCGCGGTCATCGCGGTGACCGCGCGATCCGAGGAGCACGAGCGGGTCCGTGGCCTGCGCGCCGGCGCCGACGACTACATCGTCAAGCCGTTCGGCGTCCCGGAGTTGCTGGCCCGGATCGACGCGGTCCTGCGGCGTACCCGGACCGCTCGCGCCCTGAGCCACCCGGACGAGCCGCTCGTCATCGGCCCGATGCGGATCGGCGTCGGCACCCGCGAGGTCACCGTCGGCGACACGCCCGTGCCGTTGACCCGCAAGGAGTTCGAGCTGCTCCTGCTGCTGGCCCGACGGGCGCCGAACGTGGTCAGCCGCGACGTCATCCTCGACCAGATCTGGGGCGCGACCTGGGAGTCGTCGAGTCGCACCCTGGACACCCACATCGCGGCGTTGCGCCACAAGCTGGGGCCGGACGTGGTCATCCGCACGCTCCACGGTGTCGGCTATCGGCTCCTGGCCGACCAGCCGGAGCTGATCGGCTGACGCGCCGTGCACCGCCGCCTGCTCATCGTGCTGGTTCCCATCGCAGTGCTGCTCGTCGCGGCGCTCGGGGTGCCGCTCAGCGTCACCGTGGCCGAGCGTGAGATGCAGGAGACGTACGTCAACCGGCTCAACGACGTCGGCCGGTTCGCATCGCTGGCCGAGACCGCGCTGTCGAGGGGGCGGACCGAGGCGTTGCAGCAGGAGTTGACGCGCTACCACGAGCTGTACGGCATCCCGGCAGCGGTGATCGACACGTCGGGCACGGTGCTGCTCGGACCGGCCGACGCGTACCAGGAGGCGGCGCGGGCCGAGCCGGCGTTGCCCCGGATCGTGACCGCGGCGCTGGCTGGGGCCCGGTCCGAACCGTCCTGGGAGTGGGCGCCGTGGGACGACTCGGCACTCGTGGTGGCCGAGCCGGTGGGCCGGGACAGTGAGGTGGTCGGCGCCGTCGTGACGATCTCCGACCTGTCCAGGACGCGCGAGCACATCCTCGTACGCTGGGCCTGGCTCGCCGGGCTCGGCCTGCTGCCGTTGATCGCGCTGGCGGCCGTCGCCTGGCCGGTGTCCGCGTGGGTGCTGCGGCCGGTGCGGAAGCTGGACGCGGCGACCTCGCGGATCTCCGAGGGCGATCTGACGATCCGCGCCGACGCCGAGGCCGGCCCGGTCGAGCTGCGGCGGCTGGCGGAATCGTTCAACACCATGATGGACGCCGTGGAGAACGCGGTCCAGCGGCAGCGGGCGTTCGTGTCCGACGCGTCGCACCAGCTGCGCAACCCGTTGACCAGCCTCCGGCTCGCGGTGGAGAGCCTCGCACCACACCTGCGGCCCGACGGCGACGGGCGGCAGGTGTACGACGTCGCCGTCGACGAGCTGAAGGCGATGCAGCGGATGCTGAACTCGCTACAGGCCAGCGCGCGGATGGAGAGCATGCGGACGGCGTCGCCGGTGGATCTCGACGCGGTGCTGGCGACCCGGGTGGACCGGTGGCGCGCGTTGACGGCGACGGCGGGACAGACGCTGGCGGTCGACGTGCCGCCGGGGTTGCGGTTGCTGGAGCCGCCGGGCGGGTTGGGCAGCGTCCTGGACGAGCTGATCAGCAACGCGTTACGGCTGTCGGACGCGCAGGTGGTGGAGGTGAGCGCCCGGATCGTCCCCGGTGACGCGAGCGCCGGGCACGGCAACGGCTCCGCGGCCGGCGGGGTCGTCACCGTCGCGGTCCGCGACGACGGCCAGGGGATCGACGTTTCCGAGCGGGCCCAGGCGCTACGACGGTTCTGGCGGTCGCCGCGACACCAGAACGTGTCCGGGACCGGCCTGGGACTGGCGATCTGCGCCGACCTGGTCGGCGCCGCCGGGGGCGAGCTGCGGCTGGAGAAGGGCCTGCCGCGTCCGGACGGGTCCGGGCACGGGTTCGCCGCGGTGGTCGCGATGCCGGCCGTTGCGCGGGTGGCGTCGACGTCCGGCGACCCGGCTCCGTCGCCGGTCTGAGGCCCCGGCCCGCTCGGCCCGGGGTCAGCGCTTGCGGTCCCGGAACCAGGCTGCCGCGCCCGGATGGAGCGGGACCGACGCGGTGGAGATACCGGTGCGCACGTTGATCCGCCACGCCTCCGGAACGGCTTCGGCGTCGTCGCGGCCTGCGGCGGTGATCGTGCCGGTGTGCGTGAAGATCGTGTCGGTGATGGCGTAGACCAGATCGTCGGGCAGGTCGTTGCGCACGAGCAGCACGTTCGGCACGGCGATGGTGCGGGTGGCCGGGACGCCGGCGTAGGCGGTCGCGGGGATCATCGCCGGAGCGTACGGACCCGGGTACGCCGTGAAGAGCGCGTCCGCCTGCGCGTCCAACGGGATCAGCCGGATCGGGTGCCGCTGCGCCAGGTCCGTGATGGCGGGTGTCGGGACGCCGGTCAGGGAGAACATCGCGTCGATCCTGCCGTCGCGCAGTGCCGCCGCCGATTCGGCCTGGCTGAGGTACCGACCGTCGGCGTTCACCGGGCCGAGCTCCAGCACCCGCAGCGACGTGAACTCGGTGCCCGAGTCACGGGCGCCGAGGGATATGCGTCTGCCCGCGAGGTCCCGGAACTCCCTGATCGCCGAACCGGCCACGACCACGAGATGCAGGTGACTGTCGTAGAGCCGGCAGATCGCCGAGAGCCCCTCGGGCGCGGTGCCGTCGGTCGTGATCAGGGCGTCCAGACTCGTCAGCCCCAGGTGCACCTCGCCGGCCCGCAGCATCCGGATGTTGTCGGTGGACGCCCCGCTCGGCACGGTGGTCACCGTGGCGCCCGGCACCTGCTCGGAGATGTGTTCGGCCAGCGCACCACCTATGCGCCGGTATACCGCACCCGCCGGCCCGGTGGCCAGTCGCAGGTGGACCCGGTCGACCTCGGGCTGCCGGGAGCACCCGACGAGCAACCCGCCCGCGACCACGAGCGCCGCCCGGCGGCTGAACCGTACCCCCGGGTTCAGCACCATGCCGCGATGATACGGACGCCGGCGTCGATGGGTCTTGCCGCGATCACTCGTGCGGCGTAGGAAGAACACCACGCTCCGTCCGCCATCGAAGGAGATGCGTGTGACCACCCCCGTACGGCTCCGTCTCGCCGTGTCCGTGCTGGTGACTGTCGGTGCCGTACTGCTCGGCACGGCCGCCGCCGGCGCACCCCCCGCGATGCCGTCGCAACCGGCCACCCACGGTGGCTGCGACCCGATCGACCCGACCGCGTGCCTGCTGCCCTTTCCGAACGACTACTTCACCGTGCCCGATCGGGCCAGCCGCACCGGCAGACGCGTGCAACTCGCGCCGTCCTCGATGCCCGCCAACGTGCAGGGCACCCCGATCAACCCGGCCGAGTGGAACCGGCAGGACGGGTTCAGCCCCGGCTCACCGATCCTGGTACGCGTGCCCCGCCTCGACGCCGCGGCCACGGGGATCGCTCCGGTCACCGACATCGGCCGGTCGCTGGCCCCGGACGCGCCGATCGTGCTGCTCAACACGGCCACCGGCAGGCGCACCCCGTACTGGGCGGAGCTGGACGCGCACGCCGCCGACCAGCCCGACCGCCAGCTGCTCATCATCCGGCCGGCGGTGGCGCTGGCCGAGGGCACCCGGTACGTGGTGGGCCTGCGTGACATGCGCGACCGGAGCGGGAAGCTGATCCCGGCGCCGGCCGCGTTCCGCAGGTACGTCACCGGCGCCGGTCTCCACCCCCGGGACCGCCGCACGCCGCAGATCAAGCGGATCCTCGCCGACCTGACCAGGATCGGCGTCAAGCGGCACAGCCTCCACCTGGCCTGGGACTTCACGGTGGCCAGCCGGCAGGGCCTCACCGGGCGGATGCTCGCGATCCGCGACACCGCCTTCGCCACCCTGGGCGCGGCGGCGCCGTCGATCACCGTCACCCAGGTGACCGACTACCCGCCGGAGCAGGATGCGCGGATTGCTCGGCAGGTGACCGGCACCATCGGCGTACCGTCCTACCTGACCGGCAGCGGCGAGCCAGGTTCGCGGCTGCACTACGGGCCGGCCGGCGGCGACGGGACAGCACCGACGAGGTACTCCCTGCCCACTCCGTCCGGCGCGACGCTGCGGGCGGACTTCGTCTGCAACATCCCGCGCAACGCCTCGGCGGCCAATCCGGCGCACCTCTCGCTCTACGGCCACGGCCTGCTGGGCAGACCGACCGAGATCAACGCCGGCAACGTCAAGACCATGTCGGCCACGTACGACTTCACCTTCTGCGCGACCAGTTGGATCGGCATGGCCGCCGCCGACGTCCCGTACGTGGCCGGCGCCTTCAGCGACCTCAGCGCCTTTCCCGCGGTGGCGGATCGGCTGCAGCAGAGTTTCCTGAACTTCCTCTTCCTGGGCCGGGCGATGATCCACCCGAACGGGTTCGCCGCCGACCCGGCGTTCCAGAACGCCGACGGGCAACCGCTGATCGACGTGGCCGGCGGGCTGCACTACGACGGCAACAGCCAGGGTGGCATCAACGGTGGCGCGCTCACCGCCATCGCCCAGGACTGGACCAGGTCGGTGCTCGGCGTGCCGGCGATGAACTACTCGACGCTGTTGCAGCGCAGCGTGGACTTCGCCCCCTTCCAGACGATCATGGATGGCTCCTATCCGGACAAGGTCGACCAGCAACTGATCTTCGCGTTGCTGCAGATGCTCTGGGACCGGTCCGAGGCCAACGGGTACGCCCAGCACATGACCGACAACCCGTTGCCGCGCACCCCGGCGCATCAGGTGCTGATGCACGTGGCCTTCGGCGACCACCAGGTCTCCCCCGCGGCGGCCGAGGTGCAGGCGCGCACCATCGGCGCCCGCCTGCACACCCCTGCCCTCGCCGACGGCTGGTCACTCGACGTGAAGCCGTACTGGGGAATCGCACCGATCCGGTCGTACCCGTACACCGGCTCGGCGATCGTGATCTGGAACAGCGGTGCGGCGTACGCTCCGCCGACGACGAACCTCGCCCCGGCCGGCCCGGAGTACGGCGACGATCCGCACGAGTTCGCGCGCGCCCAGCCCGGAGCGCAGGAGCAGAAGGCGACGTTCCTGCTCACCGGCAAGATCATCGACGTCTGCGCGGGAGGACCCTGCCCCTGACGCGTGCTCGCGGCTCGCACGCGACGACGTCCGGCCCGGATGAATTCGAGGTAACGGCTCGCGTCGTCCAAGCGGATCCTCCAGATGCTCCTCCCGGGCGGAGCTGTCACCTACGTGACATCCATCGGCGTACATCTTGCTGCAACCGCCGGGAGGGTCATCAGGTGTCTTGCCCGTAACACCGCCGACGGTGCGGTACCGCCGGCGGCACCACGGGGATCCGGAGGACCAGACATGACCACGACCACAACCCGTCGGCTCGTCGCCGCCGTCCTGGGCGCGGGGGTCGCCCTGTTCGGGACAGCCGTGCCGGCCGCACAGGCCGCCGTCGCGCCGGGCGACACGTCCGTGTCGGTCGGCCGGCTGGTGCTCGAACCCACCGACCGGGGGTACGCCGGCAGCCTGCCGGTGACGGTGACCTACCGGGGCGCGAAGGCCTCCTACCTGAACCTGACCCTCACCGAGCCGGTACCCGGCGCGTTCGCCGGGCTGACGCCCGCCGACGCGTGCATCTTCGGCAGCCCGCAGCCGCTGCGCACGATCGACTGCCTGGTGCCCGGCGGCGCGTTGCAGCGCGGCGAGCGGCGCCGGTTCACGGTCGACTTCCGGGTGCTGACCACTCCGCAGGCCCACGCCATGCGCGCCACGGGTGGCCGGCTGACGGTCGAGACCGGGGACGCGAACCCGGCCAACGACACCAGCGGGTTCGCCACCCTGTTCCGGTCCACCACCGGCTCGCTGCGCAGTCCGCAGCCGTACGTCTGGGACACCCAGACGGACGCGTCGCTGGCGGTCGGGTCCGCCACCCTCTCCCGCCAGGAGGACGGGAGCTGGCTGGGCCGGCTGCCGGTGACGGTGCGGTCGGCGGGCGACGCGGCGCACGACGCGTACTGGCTGGACCCGAGGCTGCCGGCCGGGGTCAGCCTCGTCGGGATCGAGCCGGAGGAGGCCTGCGCCGCGAACTGCGCGGTGGCCGGTGGGCGGTTCATGGAGGGTGAGGAGCGCGCCGTGGCGCTCCTGCTCCGGGCACCCGCAGAGGTCACCCCTGGTGACCTCGGCTCAGGGTCGGTGCGGCTGTACGCGGTGTTCGGGTGGGGCGACGAGCTGACCGACGTCGATCCCAGCGACAACTCCGCCGACTTCCGCGTCACCGCCGTCGTCGACTGACGATGACGCAGTCAGATGCGCGGCCGTGGGTGACCCCGCGGCCGCGCACTCCCACTCACGTCGCCGCGATGCCTCCGGAACGACTGACGATCGAGGTGAGGGCTGCTGTGGAGGAGGATTCCGGTCCCGGCTTCGACGAGGTCTACCGCCACCACTTTCAGCCTCTGGTGGTGCAGCTGTACGCCTTCGTCGGAGACATGGGCGAGGCACAGGACCTGGTGCAGGAGGCGTTCAGCCGGGCGTGGCCCCGCTGGCATCGGATCGCCCGCTACGACGATCCGGTGGCCTGGGTCCGCCGGGTGGCGTGGAACGCCGGCGCCAGCCGGTGGCGTCGGGTGCGTACCGCCCGGCTGTTCCAGCAGCGGCAGCGGCTGGATGTGGTGGACGGCCCCGGCCCGGAGCGGGTCGCGCTGACCGCGGCCCTCGGGACGCTCCCGGCCGACCAACGACGCGCGGTCGTGCTCCACTACCTGGCCGAACTCACCGTCAACGAAATCGCCGAGGACTGCGGCGTGGCTCCCGGCACGGTCAAGTCCTGGCTGCATCGCGCCCGTGCCGCGCTGGCCACCCGGCTCGCCGACCACGACCCCCAGGAGCCAGGCGAGCGCCGACCGACCGGAAGGACGGCGGACTGAGATGAACCATCACGACCAGGGATCGGATCCTCTGGCGGCATCCTTCGCCGAGCTGCGCTCCGCGAGCCTCCGGCACGTCACCCAGCCCGACCCGGACGAGCCGCGTCGCCGAGCGTACCGCCGGCTGCGCAGACGCATCGCCGTCCCGGGCGTCGCCGCGGCGGTCGTGATGGCCGCCGGCGCGGTTGGGTTCGTGAGGATCGCGGCCCCTCCGCCCCCGGGGGTCGTCACGGAC
>NZ_RCVI01000271.1:0-22305 GCF_003667455.1 Micromonospora sp. CV4
GGGCGGCGCTGACCGGCTGGGCGGCCACCGAGGCGGACCGCCGCCGCGCCGACCGGGCCGGCCGGGCCGCCCTGGTCGCCGAGGCCGAGGCGGCGGCCGACGCGGTGCAGCGGAGCATCGCCGGCATCTTCGCCGACGCTGACGTGCCGGTCGCGGACGACCCGGTGCACGCCGCGACCGTGGCGGTGGAGCGGGCTGAGGCCGACCGGCGTCGGCTGCGGGAGCGCCGCGAGCAGGCCGGGACGCTACGCGAGCAGCGCGCCGGTCACGAGCGGGAGGCTCAGGTGGCCCGCGCGCTGGCCGGGCATCTGCGGGCCAACAACTTCGAACGATGGCTGCTGGCCGAGGCGTTGGACCTGCTGGTCGACGGCGCGTCGGGGATCCTGCGGGAGCTCTCCGGCGGGCAGTACGAGCTGGTGCACGACAAGGGCGAGTTCTTCGTGGTCGACCACCACGACGCGGGGCTGCGCCGGGGTGTGCGCACGCTGTCCGGCGGCGAGACCTTCCAGGCGTCGCTGGCGCTGGCGCTGGCGCTCTCCGAGCAGCTGTCCGGGATGTCGACGACCGCGGCGAGCCTGGAGTCGATCGTCCTGGACGAGGGCTTCGGCACGCTGGACGCGGCCACCCTGGACACGGTTGCGGCGACGCTGGAAAACCTGGCCGCCCGGGGCGACCGGATGGTCGGCGTGGTCACCCACGTGTCGGCGCTGGCCGAACGGATTCCGGTCCGTTTCGAGGTGCGCAAGGATGCCCGCTCGGCGCGCGTGCAACGGACCGGCCGGTGAGCGCGAGGAGCGCAGCGCAGCGGAGCCCCGCAGTCGCGAACGAAAGAGGGGCACCGTGAGCGACGCCGCGTTCTTCGTCGACTCGTGGGATCCGGCGTACGGGGCGTCGTTCGAGGCGTCCGCTGCCGGGCCGGCCGCGCCGAGCAGCGCGCAGGTCGACGCGGACGTGGAGCTGCCGGCCGTGGACTGGCGGGCGATCGGGGTTCGGCCGGGTGTGCGGGCGCCGGACGTGGTGCTGTTGGTCGACGGGGTGCGCCGGATCGACGCGAGCATCTGGACGGCCGAGGCCGACGGTGGGTCGTTTCCCGGGCTGGCCGCCTCGTACGCCGCGGGGGTGGTCCGCTGTGACCTGGGCCGGGGTGCGGCGCAGTTGGCCGGCACCCGGGTCGGCCGGGGCCTGTTCACCGCGAGTCCGTCGGCGCAGGACGTGGTGACGGGGGCGATCCGCTACCCGGTGCACCGGGTGGGCGGCACCGGCGAGTTGGCCAAGCTGCCGGCCGCCGTGCAGGGCCCGCTGACGGCGCTGGAGGTCGCGGTCTCCGACGCCGCCCGGGTCGACGGCGACCTGCTGGTGGTGGACGGCCCGTTGCGCAGCCGGCGGCAGTTGCCGCGCACGCTCGGTTACATCAAGACGCAGCACAGCCAGTACCTGGACGCCCGGCTGACGGCCGTGGTGACCGGCCTGGCGCCCGGTGAACGCTCGCCCGTGTTCCGGCTCGGCACGGCGTGGGGCGGCTGGTCGTGGTATCTGCGGCTGCCGGTGGCCGTCGGCGCTCCGTGGGCCGGGATCGTCCGGGTGGAGTGCTCCGCGGACCTGCCCGTCGAGGCGGCGATCGAGCTGGCCGACCTGTCGCTGGTCACCCTGCCGCGGTTCGCGTCGACCCCGTACAAGGATCCGCGGGCGCCGCAGAATCTGATCCCGATCGCCGGCCTGGAACGCCGGCTGCGGGCCCTGCTCGGCGACTCGCGGTTGTTGCACCGCGCGCTGACGGCCGCGGCCCGAGCGGGCCGCTGACCGCGGATACTGGTCGGGATGGGACGCAAACGGGCTGGTGACCGGGTGGTCGAGCAGGTGGACACCGGGCAGGCCGAGCTGCTCCCGGATCCGGACCGGCCCGGCTCGTGGACGTTGCTGTTGGACGGCGCCCCGCAGTCGCACGTCGACCTGACCGATCCGACCCACCTGGAGTTCGAGTACGTCCGGCGGCTGGCTGCGGCGATCGATCTGATCGCGCCGGCCGGCGCGCCGCTGCGGGTGCTGCACCTCGGCGGCGGGGCGTTGACCCTGCCGAGGTACGTCTCCGCCACCCGGCCCGGCTCCAGGCAGCGGGTGTCCGAGGTCGACGGGGCGCTCGTGGAGCTGGTCCGCCGTGCGTTGCCGTGGCCGGCGGATGCCCGACTGCGGGTCCGGGTCGAGGACGCCCGGGCCGTGCTGGCCGCCACCCGGGACGCCAGCTTCGACGTGGTGGTGGCCGACGTCTTCGCCGGCGCGCGCACCCCGGCGCATCTCACCTCGGTGGAGTACGCGACCGAGGTGGCCCGGGTGCTCCGCCCCGCGGGTTGGTATCTGGCGAACCTCGCCGACGGCCCGCCGCTGCGGCACGCCCGTGGGCAGGTCGCCACGGTCCGCTCGGTGCTGCCCCGGGCCTGCCTGGTGGGGGACGCGGCGGTGCTGCGCGGGCGTCGGTACGGCAATCTCGTCCTGGTCGCCGGGCGGACCGAGCCCCCGGTGGCCGAGCTGGCCCGGCGGGCGGCCGGCGACTGGTTCCCCGGCCGGATGGTGGCCGGCGACGAGTTGGACCGCTTCGCCGGCGGTTCGGCCGTGGTGCGGGACGCCGACGCCACCGGCTCCGACCCGCCGCCGCCGGGCCTGTTCTCCGTCCGCCGCTGACCGGCCCGCCGAGCGGCGCCGCGGAACTTTTTTCGCCGTTTGTTGATCCGCTCGGGGCGGCGCTGCGTACCACCGGGCGGCCGACCTGGTGGGCGGCGTTGGTCAACGGACAACCCGGAGGTCTGCATGCACGCGGTGGCGGCCGGTTGGCATGGCGACGCGATTCGCGCGGACTGGATGTCCGCACGGTCCTCGTCGCGGCCGACCTCGTCTGCCCGGGGGGTCGACGGACGACCGCCCTCTCGCCAGAATGGTCCGGTGACGCCGCGACCGGCGCCCGGGCGCCATCAGGCGACGTCAACCGAGGCGAGCCATTCCGACCAGTTGATCCGGCTGCTCTACGCCGAGCACGCCGGCCCGTTGCTGATGTTCGTCATGCGGCTCACCGGGGGGGACCGGCAGCGCGCGGAGGACATCGTCCAGGAGACGCTGCTGCGGGCCTGGCGCAACGCGCACCGCCTCGGTACGCAGGGGCAGGGTTCGTTGCGGCCGTGGCTGGTGACCGTGGCCCGCCGGATCGCCATCGATGAGCACCGCAGTGAGCAGGCCCGGCCTCCGGAGACGTACGACCGGGACCTGACCGCGTTCGCCGAGGCGGACAGCACCGACCGGGTGTTGCGCACCATGACCGTGGCGGACGCCCTGCGTACGCTGAGTCAGTCGCACCGCGAGATCCTGATCTCGACGTACTTCCGGGGGCGGACGGTGCCGGAGGCCGCCGAGGAGTTGGGCCTTCCACTCGGCACCGCCAAGTCGCGGGTCTACTACGCGCTGCGCGCGCTTCGCACGGCTCTGCAGGAGCGGGGGGTGACAGAATGAGCCGGCCAGACCACATGGACGTCGCCGCGTACGCGCTGGGCGTCCTCGACGAGCAGGACACCGAGCGGTTCGAGGAGCATCTCGCCACCTGCTGGGCCTGCGCGGCCGAGTTGGAGACGATGGTGCCGGTGGTCGGGCTCCTGTCCGACATCGACGGCGAGACGATGATGGCGCTGGAGCAGACCGCGACCGACCCGGCGTTGCTGGACCGGACGCTGGTGGCGGTCCGCGCCGACCGGCGGCGCACCCGGTTCCGCCAGTTGCTCGCGACCGCCGCGGCGGTGGTGGTCTTCGGTGGCCTGACCGGGATCGGCTTCGTCAGCGTGACCGACAACGAACCGCCGGGGGTGCTCGCCGAGCCGACGCTGAACGCACCGGGGAACGAGCCGCCGACGAGCGCGCCGACCGGGCCGCCTTCCGGCCCGGGGGTCGGCGGCAACGAGGAGGTGGAGGGCGACCAGGTCGACGCCACCGACCCGACCACGGGTGTGCAGACGACGATGTTCCTGGTCACCAAGGATTACGGCACACGGGTCAACTTCAGCCTCCAGCGGTTGCCCGGCCCGCTCGTCTGCCGGCTGGTGGTGCAACGCAAGAATTCGACCACGGAGGTCATCTCGAGCTGGTCGGTGCCGCCCGGCGGCTACGGCACCAACGCCCGCCCGCAGGGCCTCGAGTTGAGCGCTTCGACGTCGGCACCGATCGACGACATCAAGCAGATCCAGGTGCAGTCGGTGAACGGCAACGGGGTGGCCAGCCCGCTGGTCACGGTGCCCATGTAGGTTCGCGTACCGCATCGGCGTCGGCCATTATGACAATGGCCGGCGCCGATATGTCGTTGCGTCGGCACCGGTCCGCGTACGGGCACACGCACGGGTGCCCGGGTCGGTTCAATCAATTCACGTGAAATTGACCACTGTTACTCCTTCAACCTTGACAGTCCTCCTGCCGTACCTATGGGTGAACTGCCAAGAATGAGGAGGGCACGTGGCACAGATGAAGCGGACCGTCATCGTCGCGAGCGCGATGGTCGCACTAACGGCCTGCGCTCCCGCGGGTTACGACGGGGCGAACTCGAGCGCGGCCGAGCCGGTCGCCGTCGCCGCGGCCGAGCCCACCGCGGCGGCTGAACCCGAGGCCTCGGCGTCCGCGGAGGCTGCCGCCGCCGACGCGCCGCCGCCCGCGGACGTCGAACTGACCGCGCAGTTGATCGGCAAGAAGGTCGCCCGGATGGGCAAGGTGGTCACCGATCAGGACGGCTGGATCCTGTACCGCTTCGACAAGGACACCGCCGACCCGCCCGCGTCGAACTGCGTGGACAAGTGCGCGCAGGTGTGGCCTCCGGCGCTGACCGACGGCGACGCGCAGCTCACCGGCGTCTCGGACGACAAGGTCGGCAGCGTGACCCGGCAGGACGGCACCCGCCAGCTCACCGTCGGCGGCTGGCCGGTGTACCGCTACATCGGCGACAAGAAGCCCGGCCAGTGGAAGGGCCAGGCCGTGGGCGGCACCTGGTTCGTGGTCCAGCCGGACGGCAAGAAGAACCTCAGCTGCCTGCCCACGTCGACGCCGAAGGCGGTCGCACCGCCGGCGGACAGCGGGTCGGACGACGCCGGCAGCTCCGGCTACTCGTACTGAGTCCGGGCGCCACAGGGCGCGGTGGTCGGTCGCAGCCGGGGAGGGCGCGGCCGGCCACCGTCGTTGCTGAACAACGTCCGGATCCGCGGCGTCACCCGCGGCGACAACGACGCCGCCGCTCGGCACCGGACGGGTACAACCCACCGTCCTTTGTTCCGGTACTCTTCCGGCCGCTGCGGCTCTGCGGCGACCAGGGAGAGGGAACAGATCTTGACCACACTCATCGCCCTTCTCGTGGCCGTCGTGCCTGGGGCGCTGCTCGGCTTCGCCCTTCCGCCCGGCCGCTACCGCTGGGCCGCCTGGGCTGCCGCTCCCGCCCTGACCCTCGGCCTGATCGCGCTGGCGATGGCCTGGCTGCCCACGCTCGGGCTGCCGGACAGCGCCCTGGCGACGCTCGTCGTGGAGCTGCTCGTGGCCGGCGCCGCGGTCGCGCTCTCCCGGCTGCTGTCCCGGCGCACGGCCGACAACCAGCGGCCGACCGCCGAGAGCGGCGCCGACGACACGGACGGCGACCAACGCCGCTCGCTGGCGTCGCGCTTCCGGGTGCGGCCCGTCCTGCCGCGCCGCGCCGACCTGATCGCCATCGCCGTGCCGTCGGTGCTGAGCGTGGCGTACGGCTGGGCGATGGTGGGGCGACTCGTCGCCACTCCCGGCTGGGACGCGATGAACCACGGCTACATGGCGAGACGCATTCTCGACACCAACAGTGTCGACATCTCCTCGGCGTGCAGTTCGGGTTCGACCGACACGGTCACCTCGTGCGAGTTCTATCCGCTGGCGGAGAACGTCGCCTGGGCGCAGGCGACCCACCTGTCCGGCGGGTTGATGAGCACGACGATGACCGCGTGGGCGATCGTCATCGGGCCGCTCGCCCTGGTCGCCGGCATCTACGCCGCCGTCCGGATCCTCCGCGGGGGACCGGTGATCGCGGCCGCCGCCGCCACCGCTCCGATCTTCCTGGGCCCGATGTGGACCTCGCTGATCACCGGCCGGGTCAACGAGCAGACCGCTCCCTGCCTCGCCGGTGGGGTCGCCCTGCTGCTCGCACTCGCCCTGCGCGGCCCGCACCCGATACGGCTCGGCCTGCTGGCCGGTCTAGGGGGCGCCGGCATCGTGATGACGCACTCGTACGACGTCCTCTTCGTCGGTGCTCTCGCGCTCGGTGTGCTCCTGGTGGCGAGGGGTGCGTTGACGTGGCGCCGCAGCGCGGCGGGCATCGGGGCGGCCGCCGTCGCGGGCCTCGTCTCGATCGTGCCCCTGCTCGGCGTCATCCTGGGCGCCGGTGGTGAGCGGATCACCGAACCGCCCGACCTGCTCGGCCAGTGGGGCAAGGCGATCGAGTACTGGGTCACCGATCCGCAACGCTACGTGCTGTGGGCCTACCCGTTGCCGGACACCTCCAAAGACCAGATCTACGGGCCGGCCGTTCAGGTTGGCCTCTGGATCGCCATCGCCTGTCTGCTCGCGTCTCCCCTGTCGCTGGTGCTGCCGCAGGTGCGCTGGGCCCGCCCGTGGCTGCTGGCCGGCGTGCTGTTCACGCTCGTCGGGATCTGGACCGTCGCGTCGGGTTCGTCGGCCGCGCGGGCCCTGGCCAGCCTCTGGTACGGCGACAGCGAACGACCCCGTGCGATGATCTTCCCGGTCTACGGGATCCTCACCGTAGCCGGCGCGATGGTCATCGGGTTGGGAATCCAGTGGCTGCTCGTGCGGCTCGTCGCCCGCGCCGGGGCGCTGCGCGGATCCGCCGCCCCCGCCGCCGTCGCGGCCTCGCTCGTGGTGCTGAGTTTGGCGTCGCTCGCCCTGGTGCCGGACACCTGGCGTCCGCTGCGGAAGGCGATGGTGCAGCGGGCGCCGGTCGGGCAGGAGTACCCCCGGGCCTTCGAGTGGCTGGCCGAGCACATTCCGCCGGGCAAGGTGGTCGCGTACGACCGGCACCGGCAGTTCATGAGCTGGTCCTACGCCGACTACGGCACGCCCACCCTGTTCGGCATCCCGCCCCTGGAGAAGGTGGGCCGGGAGAACTACACGGACCGGTGGCGGGCGTTCAGTTGGCTGGTCAACAACAAGAAGGCACCGAAGGACCAGGGCTGCACGGTACGCCGGTTCGCCATCGAGTACCTGGTGGTGGGCGGCCGCGACTACAAGGGTTGGCCGGCGAACTACGAGCAGGAGCGGCTCGACGACAGCGACCGGCTGACCCTGGTTCACCGGGAGGGCCACGTGCGGATCTACCAGGTCACCGATGCGGGGCGGGCCTGCTCGTCCGGCCAGTGACGGTTCGCGACCGGCACCGACGGAACAGCGTGAAGCGCGGATCGCACCATTTGCCGGATGTAGTCCGAACGGACAGTTACCCCGAGGTGAGGAGAGGGTGTTCGGGCGGAGATCACACTGGTACCTTTCCGCTGCGCGACCGGTGTGGTGAGCCGGCCGCCGGTGTGGCATGCCCGCACCGGCGATGGGACGTCGTCGACCGCTCACCGGTCGACGACAGGAAACGGGGGCAAGGCGTGGGAAGCAGGGTGATCGTCGCCCTTCCGCGGTCGGAACGGAGTGGCCCGGCCCGCCCGCGCCGCCGGATCGCGAATGGCGCGCGGACGCTTCGGAACGGTGGTCGAGGATGAATCTGCGCCCCCACCGTGTGGTGCCGAAGGCGTACCGGGACCGGCTCATCCAGCTCGTGCCTCCCCAGCGGCAGCTCTGGCTCGTCCGCCGGCTGACCCAGGTCACCGCCCGTCGCTCCCGGACCGCACCCGGAGAGGTTCGTCAGGTCCGCGACGTCGACGGCCACCGGGTGCAGGCCCGGGTCGTCGAGGAGGCGACGCCCCTGACGCTCCGGCAGCGCAACATCGACCTGGTGACCCGGGCGCTCGACGAGGCCGGGGTCGACGGCTTCCACGTCCGGCACGCCGACGACCTGCGCAGCGCGATCGCCGTGCCGCACACGCACCGGGCGACGGTGCTCCAGGCGCTCGGTCGGGTCACGTCGACCGACGAGGTCACCCTGCGTTTCATTGACGCCGGCCGCCGCGAGGCCGACGCCGACCACCACGACGCGATCGCACAGGTCTTCCACGCGGTCACCGACCCCTTCGGTCACACCGTTCTCGGCAGCGCCTTCGCCTGCGAGGTCGAGTTCTGGCGTACGGTGTCGCCGCCGGAGAAGCCCGGGACGGACCTCGTCGCGCCGCGCGGAAACCAGGTCGCGACGGCCGTTCCGGAGTCGGGCGAGACGATCCACGTCCCGGCGTCCCAGCTCAGCCGCTTCGCCCCGGCCGGCGGGCCGGCCACCTACCGCACCCGGGCCGAGTTCGCCGGCCTCGGCCACGAGCACGTCACCTTCCCGATCGACGTCGTCTACACCTGGGTCGACGGCGACGACAGCGACTGGCAGACACGGAAGAACGCGGCCCTGCGCGAGCACGGGCAGGCCGAGATCAATCTGGTCGGCGCACACGACTCCCGCTACGCCAGCCGCGACGAGCTGCGGTACTCGCTGCGCTCCGTGCTGTCGTTCGCGCCGTGGGTCCGACAGATCTACCTGGTGACCGACGACCAGGTCCCGCCGTGGCTGGACGTCGAGCACCCGATGGTGCGGGTGGTGCGCCACCGCGAGATCTTCGGTGCCACCGGCCAACTGCCGACGTTCAACTCGCACGCCATCGAGTCCCGGCTGCACCTCATCCCGGGCCTCAGCGAGCACTTCATCTACGTCAACGACGACATGTTCTTCGGGCGCCCGCTGCTGCCGACCACGTTCTTCCACGCCAACGGCATCTCGAAGTTCTTCCCGTCGCCGGCCCAGTTGGACGTCGGCCCGGCGACCGTCCACGACGCTCCGGTGACCGCGGCCGGCAAGAACAATCGCCGGCACATCGAGGAACGGTTCGGGCGCACCATCACGCAGAAGATGCGGCACGTCCCGTACCCGCTGCGCAAGAGTGTGCTGGAGGACATCGAGCGGCACCTGCCGGCCGAGGTGGTGGGCACCGCGGGGCATCAGTTCCGGCACCCGAAGGATTTGTCCATCCCGTCCTCGTTGCAGCACTACTGGTCGTTCTTCTCCGGCCACGCGGTGCCCGGGTCGATCCGCTACACGTACGCCGATCTGGCCGACCCGTCCACGCCGGTGAAGCTGGCCAACCTGCTGACCCGGCGGCACTGTGACGTGTTCTGCCTCAACGACACCGACTCGGGCGAGGTCCTCCTGTCCGAGCAGCTCGCCATGCTGACGGACTTCCTGTCCGCGTACTTCCCGTTCCGGGCGCCGTTCGAGCTTCCGCCCGAGGTCGAGGCGGAGCGGGCGAGGATGACGGCGACGGCGCGGGCGGCGGCGTACCTTCCGGAGACCACCGCTGTCCCCGGCGAGCAGGCCTCCGCGCCGAGCCGGGTCGACACGGGGACCGACGAGCCCGAGTGGATCCGATGAACGCGCCCAAACCGTTGGCGCAGCCCCGTCTGCTGCAGGCGATGTACGGTGCCCGCCGCCGCGCCGGCCTGGTCACCGACCGGCTCGTCGAGCGGGTCACCCGCCTGCGGCACGACCCGGTCGCCGGGCTGCCACCGGCCGACTGCGACTTCTTCGCCGTGCTCGACGGGCGCACGCTGCACGTGCACGCGGTGCTGCCGGCCGACACCGAGCCGGCCGAGCGGGCCGAGATCTTCTTCGTCCGCGAGGGCGACACGCTCCGCTGCCCGGCGACGGTCCGCCGGGAGGACGGTCGGCTCGCCGTCGAGGTGGTGGCCCGTCTCGGTGCCTCCGCCGACGAGATCGCGCTGGGCAAGGGCACCTGGTCGGTGGGGCTCGCGGTGGACGCCGGCGCGGCAGGTGAGCGTCGCTTCTCCCTGACTCTCGACGAGACCCCGGAGCGGGACGGACCGACCGTGGGCAACCCGCCGCACCCGGTGTCCGGATGGCTGTACCGGCCGGGGCGCAGCGGCAACGGGCTCGCGCAGCTCACCGTCACGGGCGCGCGCGCCCGGGCCGAGGTGGTCCAGCTCGCGACCGGCCACGCCGAGGCCCGGATCCGGGCCCGGTTCCTCGGCGTACGGCCGCAGGACGCTCCGGCGGTGGTCTTCACGCCGCGGGGCGGTGGCGCCGACGTGGTGGTGCCCATCCTGCCGGTCGGAAACGACTTCGAGTTCGTCGTACCGCTCGCCGACCTGGCGCCGGGCCGGCCGGGCGAGGAGGTCATCTGGGAGGCGTGGGTGCGCACCTCCGCGACCCGCATGGTCCGGCTCGGCCGGTTCCTGCACGACCTCGCCGACCCACGCACGGTCCTGCGCGTCAGCCGGGCCGTCCTGCCGCTGGACGGCGAACAGTTCGTTGGTTACCGCCCGTACTACACGGCGGCCGGCAATTTGGCGGTGGCCTGCCTCCGCTTCACACGTTTCACGGGGATACCGAGTTGAAGATCACATTTCTCCTGCTGACCGCTGACGCGATGGGCGGCACGGAGCGCGCCATCCTCACCCAGGCCGACCACCTCTCGCGGCGCCACACGGTCGAGGTGATCAGCGTCTACCGCACCAGCGACGAGGGCTTCTTCCAGGCCGACGAGCGGGTACGGATGCGGTACCTCGTCGACCTGACCGGCCCGGCGCCGCGGCCGACCCGGCCGACGAACGTCGATGACGAGGCGTATGCGGCGCTGTACCGCAGCCCGAGCCGGTTGATGCCGGCCCGGTGGGAGAAGCAGGGCAGCCGCCTGGCCGACCTGGAGATCGACCGGGCACTGCGGTCGCTCGACACCGACGTGCTCGTCTCCTCCTCGCCGGCGCTGATGGCGATGGCCACCACGCTGGCGCCGCCGTCCGTGGTGACGGTGCACCAGGAGCACCGGCCGTCGCAGTTGCGGGGCGGGACCGGCGAGCCGCTGTTCCAGTTCGCCCCGCGGCTGGACGCGCTGGTGGTGCTGACGGACCGCACCCGGGACTGGTTCATCGACACCTTCGCCTCGTCCTGCCCGCGGATCGAGGTCATCCCGAACAGCATCCCCGACGGGTTCCGTCCCCGGTCCACCCTCCGCAACCCGGTGGTGAGCGTGGCGGGTCGGATGGTGCCGGAGAAGCGCATCGACCACGCCATCCGCGCCTTCCGAACGGTTGCCGACACGTACCCGGACTGGACGCTGCGGATCTTCGGCGACGGCCCGCTGCTCGGTGAGATGCGCAGCCTCGCCGCCGACCTCGGTCTGAGCGACAACGTGCAGGTGCTCGGGCCCACCAACCGGATGGTCGAGGAGTGGTCGAAGACCAGCGTCGCGCTGCTCTCCTCGCGCGACGGTGAGGCGCTCCCGCTGGTGCTGCTGGAGGCGTTCGCGGCCGGCGTGCCCGCGGTGGCGTACGACATCCAGACCGGCCCGGCCGAGATCATCACCCACGGCGCGAATGGTTTCCTGGTCAGCTCGGGCGACATCGACGGTCTGGCCGACGCGATGATGAGGCTCATCGCGGACGAGCGGTTGCGGCAGGACTTCGGCGCCGGCGCCCTGCGTGCCGCCGAGAACTACCGCATCGACCCGATCATGCACCGTTGGGAGCAGCTCTTCGCGGACCTGATCGCGGCGCGTGCCGCGGGCGAACAGACCCGGTCCGACCGGCTCGCGGCGTGGATCGGGCGCACCGGCGGATCCGGCTTCGCTCCCGCCGCACCCCGTCCCGCCCAGGTCACGAGCGGGCTGGACGTGACGGCCGTCGAGGAGCGCATCCAGCAGACCGTCGCGGGGCTGGTCCGCTCCGGCGGCCGCCTCAGCGTCGTCCGGGACGACATGACGCCCGCCGACGCCGCCCACGCGAACTTCACAGCGGTGACCGACCTCCTGTGGAGGCAGGGCATCCCCTACTGGGTGGCGCGCGACCACGGTGTCCGACACCGCGTGGTGGTCGCCCTGGAGCATCGCGACGCGACGCTCGCTGCCCTCGCGGAAGAGTTCTCCGCCGCACCCTTCTACGCCGAGACCCTCACCACCGGCGCCAAGGTCACGGCCGTGACCCCCGCCGCGTGCCTGACCACCGAGAGCCGCGCCGCCGAGGCCGTCGGCCTGCGGCTGTTCCGACCGGTGGTGTCGTCGTCGCGGACCCTCCGGTACGGCCCCGCGCTCGGCTGTGACGTCGAGTTCTGGACCCCGTCGAAGGATGGCGAGGCGCTGGTCGCCACCCGCAGCACACTGCTCGGCCAAACCGTCCCGGTGGCGGCCATGACACCGGCCACCCTGACCGTACGGGGTCGGCAGCATCCCACCATCGAGCCCTTCACCCACCGACTTCTGTCCGATGTGGACTTCCCCATCGACGTCGTCTACACGTGGGTGGACGGGGACGATCCGCAGTGGCGAGCGGCGAAGGACCGGGTCCTCGCGGAGCTGGGCCGGGAGCCGCTCGCAGCGGCGGACGGGTCGGCCCGGTTCCGGGATCGCGACGAGCTGCGCTACTCGCTGCGCTCCATCGACATGTACGCGCCGTGGGTCCGCAACATCTACGTGGTGACGGCGGGGCAGACCCCGACGTGGCTCGACACCGATCACCCCCGGGTCGCCGTCGTGGACCACCGCGAGCTGTTCGGTGGACGCGGCACCCTGCCGACGTTCAACTCACACGCCATCGAGTCGCAGCTGCACCACATCGACGGCCTCGCCGAGCACTTCATCTACTTCAACGACGACTTCTTCCTGGGCCGCCCGGTCCTGCCGACGCTGTTCTTCGATCCGACCGGCCTGTCGAAGTTCTTCATCTCACCGACGCCGATTCCGATGCTCGACGTCACGGCGGAGGACGACTTCAACTTCAGCGCGGCCAAGAACAACCGCCAGCTGATCCGGAACGCGTTCGGCCGTACGCTGACCCATGGCCTGTTGCACGCGCCCTACGCGATGAGCCGCAGCGTCGCCAACGAGCTGGATCGGCAGTTCGCGGACGACGTGAAGCTCACCGCCGCGTCCCAGCTCCGGGCTCACTCCGACATCTCGGTCGCGTCCTCGCTGCACCACTACGTCGGCTACCTCACCGGGCGGTCCGTGCCGGGCAGCATCCGGATGAGCTACGTCAACACCGGCGAGCCGTCGGAGCACCCGCAGCTGACCCAGATCATGACCACCCGGGGCTACGACTCGTTCTGCCTCAACGACACGCACCACGGCCATCTCGACGCCGAGGAGCAGACCCGGATCGTCATGACCTTCCTCGAGAGCTACTTCCCCGTGGCCAGTCAGTTCGAGCGGGGCAGCATCCGCAACCGGGCCCGCTGAACGGCGGCCTCGGCGTCGGCCCCTAGCGCGGCGGAAGATCCGGTCCCGGGCGGTGTTCCTCCGCCTGGTGGTCGGCAGTCCGGCCGGCTGCGATGCGGCCCGAGGGCAGGGTGGGCGCGTCCAGCCGGGGGCCGACCCGGGGCTTGTGCACCACGGGCGCGTCCGCATGCCGGCCGACCTTGAGTGCGGGGGTCGTCGGCGCGTCCAACTGCCTGCCGCGCCGCTCCACACCGCGAGCCTGTCGCCACAGCTCGGTGGCCCCGAGCTTTCGGCGTTCGGCGATCACGTCGTCGGGCAGCTCGAACGGGGCCGGGAACGGCAGGTAGCGCGGCAGGAAGTCGGCCAGCATGCTCTCCTGTTCCTGGAACGCGTTCGGGTCCGAGTCGGTGTCGTTGAGGCAGAAGACGTCACGGTGCCGACGAGCGAGCAACTCGGTGAGGCGGGCGGGCGTCGAGGGGTGGCCGAGGTCGGCGTACTCGTACTCGATGTCGCCGGGCACCGCCTGCGCGGTCAGGTACGCCCAGTACTGGTGCAGCGACGACGGGATCGAGAGGTCGCCGTGGTGGCGGAAGCGGTGCTGCGCGGTGGCCGTCACGTCCGCCTGCAGGGTGACCTCGATCTGCCGCATGATGCTGCGCCGGAGCGCGAACGGCGTGTGCTTCATCTTCTGCGTGATCGTGACACCGAACTGCCGCTGGATGTGCCGGCGGTTGTTCTTGCCGGCGGCCTTCACCGGCGGGTCGCTCGGCTTCGCCTCGCCCAGCCCGAACTGCGCCGGTGACAGGAAGAACTTCGCGATCCCGTTGGCGTGGAAGAAGTGCGTCGGCAGCAGGGGCCGGCCCAGGAAGACGTCGTCGTTGAGGTAGAGGAAGTGCTCTGCCAAGCCGTCGATGCGGTGCAACCGGGACTCGATGGCGTGGGAGTTGAACGACGACCGACCGCCGAGGTCGGCGAAGAGTTCGGCGTGCGACACGACGGTGACCATCGGGTGGCTCGGGTCGAGCCAGCTGGGCAACTGACTGTCGGTGATCAGGAAGATCCGGCGTAGCCACGGTGCGAAACTGTGCAGCGAGCGCATCGAATACCGCAGCTCGTCCCGGTTGTGGTAGCGCGACGTGTTCGCCGCGATCGCGTGCAGCGGGCCGTCGGGGGTGCCGAGTGCGGCCATCTTCCGCTGCAACCACTCCGGGTCCGAACCGTCCACCCAGGTGTAGACGGCGTCGATCGGAAAGCCCACCCGGTCCGGTGCACGAACGGTGAGATCACGTCGGGTGCGGTACGTGTGGTCGTCGGCCTCGGGCACGAAGTGGCTGAGCAGCGCGGCGGCGACCCGGACCGGCTCCGCCTCGGCGGGCGCCTCGTCGATCACGGCGTTGTGCCGGGGCGCGCGGACCACGTCCTGGTGTCGCGTCCAGAACTCGATCTCGCAGGCGAACTGCGCGCCGAGGACCACACCCGCCCGGGCGTCGGTCACCGGGAACCAGATCTGGAAGACCTCGGCCGGCGCCGCCTCCGGCTGGTCCCGACCGGGCAGCACCTCGACGACCCGGACGTGCGCGCCCTCCAGCGCGGGCGCCGAGCGCACCAGCCGACCGACGGCGGCACGGTGCTCGTCGAGAACCGCGACGGAGCTGCGGAGGTAGTCGTCGTTGCGCAGGCAGTGGTAGTCGATCCCGGCCGACTCCAGGGCGCTCGTGACGGCCCGCAGGTTGTGGTGCCACAGCTCCAACGGCGTGGCCGCGGCGACCACCTCGGCGCGGGTACGGACGCCACCGTCGGGCACCGTCACCCGAGCACCCAGCGCGTGGACGGTGCCGCCCCCGCGTGGCCCGGAGAGGGTGCGTACGACCCCCAGCCGCCGGTGCTCGGGAAGCAGGTTGACCAGTCGACGCCGGAGAGGCTGCGGCAACGCGCGGTAGATCCGTAGGGCGATCATGCGGCAGGCCGTTCTGAACGGACATCCACTCGCGCAGCCATCACCGCATGCCTCTCCACAGCTCCCCCGTGACGCTGCGCGACGAGCCGGGCAGGGTTGAGGCGCACGCTGCGACCGCTGCGGATCCCCGACTACCACCCAGCCCCGGGCTCTGGCCTGCCCGTTCCGAACGGGTGTGGCCGCCGCAGGTGAGCCCGAAGCAGCACCTTCACCTACTGGTCATCAAACAACCACACGATCGATATCTCGCCTACCGACAATCGTCACATATAACAGTCTTGCACTATTTAGCCCGTTTAATTCTGTCCGTTCGGTGGGCACCAATGCGGCGCAACGGTGGACCGAAGGTGTCTTCACGCTGCTGCCGGATCCGGCCGCGCACCGGTATACCGGCTTCCGGCGCCGCCTCCGCGCCTGGCAGAGTGGCCTGGTGACCGCAATGGAGCCCGCCGCGACCCGGGTGCTGCACCCGCCGGCCGGCTACCGCCTGGCCGCGTCGGTCCGCGCGCTCACCTTCAGCCCGTACGACCCGTGCGCCCGCGTCGCCGCCGGCACCTTCTGGTGGGCCACCCGCACTCCGGACGGGCCGGCCACGCTGGCCCTGCGGCCGGCCGGCGGCGAACTCGTCGCCGAGGGCTACGGGCCGGGCGCCGAGCACGTGCTGGCCCGGGCCGACTCGATCGCCGGGCTCCGCGACGACCTGACCGGCTTCGCCGAGCTGGCCGCGACGCACCCGCTGGTCGCCCGGCTGGCCCGGGAGCACCGCGGGCTGCGGATGCCCGCCACCGGGCAGGTCTTTCCCCGCCTGCTGCGCGCGGTCTTCGAGCAGAAGGTCACCGGCAAGGAGGCGTACCGGGCGTACTCGGCGACCGTGCGGCACTTCCGCGAACCGGCGCCCGGCCCGCTGCAACCGCTGCTGCTGCCGCCCGAGGCCGCCGCGGTGGCCGCCACCCCGTACTGGGTGTTCCACCCGTTCGGCGTGGAGCAGCGCCGGGCCGACACGCTGCGCCGGGTCGCCGCGGTCGCCGACCGGTTGGAGCGCTGCGCCGACGCGATCGAGGCCACCCGCCGGCTGACCGCCGTCGCCGGTATCGGGCCGTGGACCGCCGCCGAGGTGGTCCGGACCGCCTACGGCGACGCGGACGCGGTAAGCGTCGGCGACTACCACATACCCAACACGGTGGCCTGGGCGCTCGCCGGCGAGCCACGGGGGGACGACGCCCGGATGCTGGCCCTGCTGGAGCCGTTCCGGGGTCACCGGGGCCGGGTCTGTCTGCTGCTGGAGGCCGCCGGCATCCAGGCGCCGAAGTTCGGCCCCCGCGCGCCGATCCGCTCGTTCGCCCGCTTCTGACCGACGCCGCTCAGCGGCCGGCGCAGAGCCGGCGCAGGGTCCGGCCCAGCCACCAGGCGTACGCGTGCTGCACGGCCCGGACGCCGGGGCCGCCGGCGCGCGTGAACCAGCGGTCCGGGCGACTGAACGCGCGTACCTCGAACCAGACCGCGCCGGTGTCGTCGCGGCCGACCACGAACGCCTCCTCACCCCGCTCCGGATGCCCGGGCAGGGTGCCGTAGCCGAAGCCGGCGAGCCGCGGCGTGTCCTCGCTCCAGATCACCCGGCAGGGTCCCCAGACGCGGACCGGCCCGAGGCCCAGGCCCGCTCTCACCAGCACGCCCTGGGTGGCCCGCGGCGCGTCGGTGCGCATCCGGACCCCGGCGGCCCGGTGCAGCCGCCAGCTCAGCACCGCCTCGGCCGCGACCTCGAAGCAGCCCGCCGGCAGCGCGAACCGGTGGCGCAGGTGGTGGTACCCACCGGGCAGCGTCCCCTGCCGGGTGCCTCCGACCTCCGGGTACGTCAGCTCGGCCACCACTCCCCCTCGTCCTCGTCCGGACACGGTCAGGGTACGGCCGGCACGTCCGGGCCGCCGGTGGAGGCCGACGGCGGCTGTGGTGTGCTGCCCCGATGAGCGTCGAGGCGAGCATCGTCCCGGCCGGCGTCGCGGACGCCGGCGAGATCCTCACCGTGCAGCGCGCCGCCTACCTGACCGAGGCGCAGCACTACTCCGATCCGTTCCTGCCGCCGTTGACCGAGACGCTGGACGAGGTCGCGGCGGTGCTGGCCGGCCCCACCGCCGTCCTGGCCGCCCGGGTGGGGCACCGGCTGGTCGGCTCGGTGCGGGCCCACCTGGACGGCGACACCGCGCACGTCGGGCGGCTCTCGGTCGCCCCGGACCAGCAGGGCCTGGGTGTCGGCGGACGACTGCTCACCGCGATCGAGGCGGCCTGCGCCGGCCGGGCGCAGCGGTTCACCCTGTTCACCGGCGCGGACAGCGCCCGCAACCTGCGGCTGTACCAGCGGCACGGCTATCGGATCGTGGCGCACCGGCCGGACCCGAACGGCATCCGGCTGGCGGTGCTGGAGAAACCGGCGTCGGTCAGCCCTGTTCGCACCGACGCCTGAGCCCGTCGGCCTCCAGCCGCAGGTAGCGGCGCAGCAGACCGCCGTACAACCAGCCGACCGGCCCGGCGAGCGGCCCGGACTGGATGATGGCCAGCTCGACCCGGGTGGGCCCACCGGGCAGCGGCAGCACCCGGTGCTCCGCGCGGGTGCGCACCCCCGGCGTGTCGGAGACCCAGGTGAAGGCCTGGTTCTCGGTCAGCTCGGTGACCCGCCAGACCGCCGGCCGCAGCTTCGGCTGCTCCAAGCGGGCGGTCGCGCCGACGGTGAGCGGTCCCGGCTCCCCCCGCTGGACCTGGCGTACCGAAGCCGTCCACTCGGGCCACCGCTGCACGTCGACCAGCACCGCCCAGACCCCCTGGGGGTCGGTGGCGATCTCCGTGCCGGCTTCGAACCGCATCGCGTCTCCTCCCCGGCGCCGCCGCCCGGCGCCGCCGCGCCTTGGGACGAGACTGCCCGGTGGATCGTGACGCCGGCATCCGCCGGCCGGCCCGTTGGAGGGCCCGTTGCGGTCCGGCCGCCGGGAGTCAGGCGGCTTCGTGCAGGTCGGCCAGGCTGAGCGGCGTACAGCGGCGCAGCAGCTCGGCCAATTCGGACACCGATCCGGCCTCGCCGAGCACGTTCTTGCCACCGCCGAACCGCTCCGGGTAACGGCGAATCAGTCGGTACCGGTAGCGGCCCCGGATCAGCTCGACGCTCACCCGCCACCGCCCGCAGCAGTCACAGACCCACTCGGACACCTCGCGAAACTAGCTCTGACCTGCGGTTATCTGATTCGCCCGGACAGGACGAGCGGCGCGGAGGCGGACACGCCACCCCGCCGCCCACGGTGATCTGCCTCACGACTGTCGGCAGCGTCTGATTGACTGGTCGCCGTGGACCTGCCGATCAACCCCCCGGTCGAGCCGATGCTGGCCAAGAGCGTTCCCAAGCTGCCCACCGCGCCCGGGATGACGTACGAGCCCAAGTGGGACGGGTTCCGGTGCATCGTGTTCCGCGACGGCGACGAGGTCGAGCTGGCCAGCCGGGGCGGCAAGTCGATGACCCGCTACTTCCCGGAGGTGGTCGAGCAGGCCCTCCGGCAGTTGCCCGAGCGGTGTGCGGTCGACGGTGAGCTGATCGTGATCCGGCGGGACGGCCCGGGCGGCCAGCCCCGGCTGGATTTCGAGCTGCTGGCCCAGCGCATCCACCCGGCCGCGTCCCGGGTGAAGCTGCTGGCCGAGACCACTCCGGCCGACTTCGTCGCCTTCGACCTGCTGGCCATCGGCGACGAGGCGCTGCTCGACCAGCCCTATCCGCGTCGCCGGGAACGGCTGGTCGAGGCACTGGCCAGGGTTCGTCCGCCGGTGCACGTCACCCAGGTCACCACCGATCCGGAAACCGCGCGCCGCTGGTTCGACGTCTTCGAGGGCGCCGGGCTGGACGGGTTGATCGTCAAGCCGGCGGACCTGCCGTACGAGCCGGGCAAGCGGCTGATGGTCAAGGTCAAGCACGCCCGCACCGCGGACGCGGTGGTGGCCGGCTTCCGCTGGCACAAGTCCGGTCCGGTGGTCGGCTCGCTGTTGCTCGGCCTCTACGACGACGCGGGGGTGCTGCACCACGTGGGGGTGAGCGCGTCGTTCAGCATGGCCCGGCGGGCCGAGCTGCTCGACGAGCTGGCGCCCTACCGGGACATCGGTGGCGAGCACCCGTGGGTGCACGGCGACCACGAGCGCGGGCAGCGCATCCCGGGCGGGGTGAGCAGGTGGACTGGCACCAAGAACCTGGAGTGGGAGCCGCTGCGCCCGGAGCTGGTGGTCGAGGTGGGCTACGACGCGATGGAGGGTGACCGGTTCCGGCACACCGCACAGTTCGTCCGGTGGCGACCGGACCGCGACCCCCGTTCCTGCCGGTACGACCAGCTGGACCGCCCGATCCGCTTCGACGTGGACCAGGTGCTGCGCGGCGACCCGGCGACCACCGTGGACCGGGCCGCCGCCGGCCCGGCGTAGCCTGGCCGTCGACTCGACCCCGGAGGACCACGTGACCCGCACCGTCGACCAACCTCGGATGGCGACCAGTCGCCGGGTCCGTCGTCGTCTCGCCGCCTTCGCCGTGGCCGCGCTGCTCACCGCCGGCTGCACCCTGCCGGCCTTCGCGCCCCGTACCGAGGTGGAGGGTGAGGCGGCGCCGGCCGGTGGCGCGGCGGCCTGGCGGGCCTGCCCGGAGGTCGCCGACGAGCTGGTCGGGCGGGGCGCCCCGGACATGCGCTACGAGTGCGCCCGGATCGCGGTGCCGCGCGACTGGGGCACCGGCGGCGGGGCGACCGCCGGCCCGGGCGCGGGGCAGACCTTCGAGATCGCTCTGCTGCGGGCCCGGTCCACCAAACAACGGGACCGGGTCGGTTCGCTCGTGGTCAACCCGGGTGGCCCCGGCGGCTCCGGCGTCGACACGGCCGTATACCTCTCCTTCGGCACCCAGTTCGGCGGCCTGCCCGCCTCGATCACCGAACGCTTCGACATCGTCGGCTTCGACCCGCGCGGGGTGAGCCGCTCCAGCCCGGTCAAGTGCATCTCCGACGCCAACCTGGACGCGAGCTTCGGCTACGACCCCGATCCGACCAGCCAGGCCGCGTTCGACGGTTTCGTGGGGCTGAGCCAGCGGATCGGGCGCGGCTGCGGCGACCGGTACGGCGACCAGTTGCCGCTCTACGGCAGCGAGCAGGCCGCCCGGGACATGGACGCGGTCCGCGCCGCCGTCGGCGACGACAAACTCACCTACCTGGGCTACTCCTACGGCACGCTGCTCGGCGCGATCTACGCCCAGCTCTACCCGCAGCGGGTGCGGGCTCTGGTCCTCGACGGCGCGGTCGACCCGCGGCAGCGGCTCGTGGCGGGGTCGGAGAGTCAGGCCCGCGGCTTCGAGCGGGCCTTCGGCAACTTCACCCGCTGGTGCGCCGCCAACGCCGACCGCTGCCCGATCGCCCCGGACGCGCGAGCCGCGGTCACCTCGGCGATCGGCAAGGCCCGGGTCTCCCCGGTACGCGGCGACGACGGGCGGGAGGCCACCGCCGGCTGGGTCTTCTACGCGGTCATCTCCTCGCTCTACACCGAGTCCGGCTGGCAGGAGCTGGCGCGGGCGATCGACCGGCTGGCCGAGGGCGACCCGAAGGACGTGTTCCGGCTCGCCGACGCGTACGCCGGCCGGGAGGCCGACGGGCACTACTCGAACCTGTTCGACGCCAACCTCGCCATCAATTGCGCGGACGAGACGGAGAAGCCGAGCCGGGAGCAGATCCGCCAGTTGCAGTCGCAGTGGCGCACGAAGTATCCGCTGTTCGGGCCGGCGCTCGCGGTCGGCATGCTGAGCTGCGTCGAGTGGCCGGGCAAGCGTGACCCGTACCCGACCGGCCAGGCGGCCGGGTCGCCGCCGGTCGTGGTGGTCGGCACCACCGGTGACCCGGCGACGCCCTATGAGCAGACCGGTCGGCTCGCCTCGATGCTCGGCGTCGGCCGAGTGCTCACCTGGGAGGGTGAGGGGCACACCGCCTACCCGCAGACCTCCTGCATCACCGCCGCGGTCGACGCCTACCTGATCGACCTGACCGTTCCCAGGGAGGGGCTGCGCTGCCCGGCCCGGTGACCGTCCGGGTCGGCGGCAGCGGCGGCAGCTCGATGCCCTGCCGGGCGGCCAACTCCTCCAGCAGCGCCCGCATCCGGCGTACGTCGGCCTTGAGCTGCTCCTGCTCCTCGTGCTCGAAGGCGTCGTCGTCGACGATGAGCCGGCTGGCGAAGTGCGCGGTGATCAGCGGGATGACCAGCAGGACCATGGTCGAGATGAGCAGCGCGGCGAGCGTGCGGCCCGCCCAACTGGTCGGCGAGATGTCGCCGTACCCGACGGTGGACGCGGTCACCACCGCCCACCAGACGGCGTCCGCGGGGCTGCGCTGCTCGACCTCGCCATAGATCACCCCGGCCACCACGATCATCAGCAGGTACGACGTGATCAGGGTGCGCGGCGAGTTCGCGAACCAGACCAACGCCCGGTAGATCCAGCGGAAGGGCAGCAGCAGGGCTTCCATGCCGCCCATGCTGCCCCGCATCGGCAAGCGGCACCGACCCATCCGCCGATGTCGTTGTGTCAGGCTCACGGCATGACCGATGTGATCTACCGCGAGGCGGTCCGAGCCGACCTGCCGGCCGTCATCGCCCTGCTCGCCGACGACGTCCTGGGCAAGGCCCGCGACTTCACCACGGTCGACGAGGCGTACGAGCGGGCGTTCACCGACATCAGCGCCGACCCGCGCAACCAGCTGATCGTCGCCGAGCAGGGCGGCGAGCTGGTCGGGTGCCTTCAGATCACCTACATCCCGGGGCTCGGCCGGCACGGCGCCGAGCGCTCCCTGATCGAGTCGGTCCGGGTCCGCTCCGACCGGCGCGGCCAAGGTCTGGGCCGCCACCTGATGACCTGGGCCGTCGACCAGGCCCGGCAGCGCGGCTGTGCCCTGGTGCAGCTCACCACGGACAAGAGCCGCGAGGACGCGCACCGCTTCTACC
>NZ_RCVI01000250.1:0-21909 GCF_003667455.1 Micromonospora sp. CV4
ATCCGGCCGTCGGTCCCGGGCTGGCCGGTCGTCATGCTGCCGTGCTTCCCGTCCCGAGCTGCTGACGGAGGAGCTCGATGTCGGCGGCCTGGCCGGCGACGCCGCCCGGTGTCTCGACGACCACCGGCGCCCCGGCCGCCCGGATGACCGCCACCACCAGCTCCGGGTCGATCGTTCCGCCGTCGAGGTTGTCGTGCCGGTCCTGGCCGGAGTTGAACCCGCCCTTGGAGTTGTTGGCGTGCACCAGGTCAATCCGCCCGGTGATCGCCTTGACCCGGTCGACCAGGCCGAGCAGTTCCTCGCCGCCGGCGTACGCGTGGCAGGTGTCCAGGCAGAAGCCGACCTCGTGGTCGCCGATGGCGTCCCAGAGGCGGGCCAGCGCGTCCAGCCGGCGGGCGCACGCGTTGTCGCCGCCGGCGGTGTTCTCGATCAGGACGGGCACGCCGAAGCCGCCGGAGTCGGCCGCGTACGCGAATGTCTTGCGCCAGTTGTCGAAGCCCACGGCCAGGTCGTCCCCGGCGTTGACGTGCCCACCGTGCACGATCAGGCCCTTGGCGCCGATGGCGGCGGCCGCGTTCGCGTGCCCGAGCAGCAGCTTGCGGCTGGGGATCCGGATGCGGTTGTTGAGGGTGGCCACGTTGATGACGTACGGCGCGTGCACGTAGAGGTCGACCTCGGCGGCGCGCAGCCGCTCGGCGTCCTCCCGGGGCTTGGGCGCCTTCCACCCCTGCGGGTCGGAGAGGAAGAACTGCACGGTGTCGGCGGACCGGGCGGCCGCCTCCGCGAGCGGGTCGGTCGAATCGACGTGGGCTCCGATACGCATGCGAGCGAGCCTACGTCGCGACCCTGACGGGTGGGGCGACCGGTCGGCGCGGTGTCGCCGTCAAGCGCGTCACCGAACGTACCGACGATCGTTGATGGGATGGAGCCCGGCGGCAGCGCCGGTGCCGTCGGTGGCGTGAACGCCGCGTACGGCATCCGGTGGTCGACGGCCCGACAGCGAGGTCACCCCCGCCGCGCGGCCCGGCGTGGCGGGGGCGGCCCCTCGGCACACCAGACCCGACCGATGAAGAATCTCGGAAATTTGTGCTTTTTCCCCCGACAAGGTACGAGAGCCGTTGTATCGTCAGATAACAACACGATAAAGCTCCGCGGGGCGTCTTCGGTCCAACCTCATCGGTGTGGTCGTTCCTCCCCAGGTCCCACCCAAGGAATGCGGACGGGACGCCCCGCGGCCTCGTTGACGGGGGTCCACCCATCGACCGGTGACGGTCGGACGGTGGGCCCCCGTCCGCACGTCCGGGCGCTGGCCCTACCACCACCGGCATGATCGTTCGGACCGGGTATCCTCGTGAGGTTGTCCGCGTCCGGCCGGGTTCCCCCGGTACGTGCGGGCAGCGACGCACGACCTCCTGCCACGGAAGGACCGTGGCCGCTTAGCCCACAGGAGGTGAGAACGTCTTGCGTCATTACGAAGTAATGGTGATCCTCGACCCCAGCCTCGAGGAGCGCACCGTCGCCCCGTCGCTCGACACGTACCTGAACGTGATCCGGACCGCGGGTGGCTCGGTTGAGAAGACCGACGTGTGGGGCCGCCGGCGCCTCGCGTACGAGATCAACAAAAAGGCCGAGGGCATCTACGCCGTCGTCGACCTGCAGGCCACGCCTGCCGCGGTGGCCGAGCTGGACCGTCAGCTCCGGCTCAACGAGTCCGTGCTGCGCACCAAGGTCATCCGGCCGGAGATGCGCTAAGCATTCAACCCGGTTCGCCCGGATCAGCCTCCGCGGCTCTGTCATACGGCTCTGGGAGCCTGTACGACGAGACGCTGAGTGCGCGAGGAGATGGTCATGGCAGGAGACACCACCATCACGGTCATCGGCAACCTGACCGATGACCCCGAGTTGCGGTTCACCCCCTCCGGGGCGGCGGTCGCCAAGTTCCGAGTCGCCTCGACGCCCCGATTCATGGACAAGGCGTCGGGCGAGTGGAAGGACGGCGAGCCGCTGTTCCTCGCTTGCACCGTGTGGCGGCAGGCCGCCGAGCACGTCGCCGAGTCGCTGCAGCGCGGCGCTCGGGTGATCGTGTCGGGCCGGCTCCGGCAGCGGTCCTACGAGACCCGCGAGGGTGAGAAGCGCACCGTCATCGAGCTTGAGGTCGACGAGATCGGCCCGTCGCTGCGCTACGCCACGGCGAAGGTGCAGAAGATGTCCCGCTCCGGCGGTGGCGGCGGCGGCTTCGGTGGCGGTAGCGGCGGCGGTGGTGGTCAGGGTGGCGGCGGAGGCAACTTCGACGACCCCTGGGCTTCGGCCGCACCCTCTCCCGCGCGTGCCGGTTCGGGCGGCAACTTCGACGAGGAGCCCCCGTTCTAATGGCGCCGAGCGCCCGCGATCGCAAACCAGGAGCACGAGCAATGGCCAAGGCTGCGGCACTTCGCAAGCCGAAGAAGAAGGTGAACCCGCTCGACAAGGACGGGATCACCTACATCGATTACAAGGACACCGCGCTGCTGCGCAAGTTCATCTCCGACCGCGGCAAGATCCGCGCTCGACGGGTGACCGGCGTGACCTCGCAGCAGCAGCGGCAGATCGCCCGTGCGGTCAAGAACGCCCGTGAGATGGCGCTCCTGCCGTACACGGCTACCACCCGCTGAGAGGAGGCACCGATATGAAGATCATCCTGACTCAGGAAGTGTCCGGCCTCGGTGCCCCGGGCGACATCGTCGAGGTCAAGGACGGCTTCGGCCGTAACTACCTGCTTCCGCAGGGCTTCGCGATCGCCTGGACCAAGGGCGCGGAAAAGCAGGTCACGGTCATCAAGCGGGCCCGCTCGGCCCGCGAGATCCGCGACCTCGACCACGCCAACGAGGTCAAGGGTCAGCTCGAGGGTCTCAAGGTCAACCTGAAGGCCCGCGCCGGCGACGGCGGTCGGCTCTTCGGCTCGGTCACTTCGGCCGAGATCGTCGACGCCGTCAAGACCTCCGGTGGCCCGGTCCTCGACCGGCGCCGGCTGGAGGTGCCCGGTCACATCAAGTCGACCGGCACCTACCCGGTGAAGATCAAGCTGCACCCCGAGGTGACCGCGTCGTTCAACCTGAACGTCGTTCAGGGCTGACACCAGCGACACCATCACGAGGGCCCGTACCGAGCGATCGGTACGGGCCCTCGTGCGTACCGTCGTCGGGCCCGCGCCCGGTCAGCCGATCGGCTGACCGGTCACCGCGCTGATCAACACCGTGGAGAGGCCACCGCCCACCACCGCGGCGGCGAGCGCGATGGTGGCCGAGCGCCACGTCGTACCGACACGACGCAGCAGCGCCGCCACCACCAGACTGCTCACGAGCGCCAGGCCGAAGCGGGGCGAGCCGGCCAGCAGCGACTCCAACGCACGCGACCGGGGCGAGTCGCACCCACCCCCGCTGATGTCGGTGACGCATCCGGCCGGCGCCTGACTGTCCAGGGTCAGCAGCCATACGAAGATCAGCACCGCCGGCACCAGGTAGCAGGCCGCCGTGTACAGCAGCGGTCGGATGGACCCACCGGGATCCGGGTCGAGCAGGTCGTCCTCCAGGCGCCGGGCCCAGCCGCCGGTGGCCACGGACTCCACCCGCCGCCGCACCGAGGCCACCCCGACCTGCGGTTGGTCCAACCGACGCCGCGGGCCACCACCGCGCGGTACGGGCGCAACACGCGGTACGGGTGCGCTGCGCGGACGCGGGGCGGTGTAACCCACCACCGGCGACCGGGGCGCCGACGTCGGCGGATCCATCCAACGGGGGTCGTCATCGGCCAGCCGGGTGCCGGACCAGAACCGGTTGTCCCGGCTCGGCCAACCCTCCGCCGCCACTGCCCGGTCGGAGCGGGGCGGCAGCGTCTGGTCCCACTGGTCGTCCTCGACCGCGGACCGCTCCCACTGGCCGGTGCGGTCGGACCGCTCCCAACCGCCGATGCTCTCCGCCTGCGCCCACTGCCCACTCAGGTCCGTGCCGTCCGCATCGGCCACCGGCGGCCACGCGTGCACGCCCGAGGCGTCCCACGGGTCCACGGCCGGCGCGTACGACGGGTCGGGCTCGGGCGTCCGCTCGGCACCGCGCTCCCACGGGTCGACCGCGGGCCGGGTCCACGACTCCTCCGTGGCGCGGCGGCTCCGTCGGGTGGGCCGGTCCGCGTCCCGGCGGGGCGCCGGCTCGGCGGGGGCGGCCTCCAGGTCCCCGCCGGACCAGATCACCTGAGGGCGGCCGGCGGGCGCACGGCGGGGACGGCGGTCCGGAACCGCGCCGGAGACCGGATCCTGCTCCGCCGCGTCGGCGCGTCGGCGGCCGGCGTACCCCTGATCCTGTGGGCGGTCGAGCGTCCACTCCCGGGTGTGGTCCGAGTCGGGCGCCGCGCCGATCGCCGGTCGCTCCCGCCAACCCGTCCCGCTGACCAGACGCCGGCTGCTCGTCGTCTCGCTGGCCCGCCAGCCGGCTCCGGAACTCGGCAGCTCGGGCTCGGCATCGTCGTCGTCCGGGGCGGCGTGGCGGCCACCGCCGTCAGCGTGCCGGACCCCCGACTCCAGTGCCCATCGAGGCAGGTAGGCGTCGACCGGTTCGTCCTGGCCCCGGTCCAGGGCACGCCGACGGCTGGAGGTGCGGTAGCGCCCGTCCTCGTCGTACGGGTCGACCGGAAGGGATGGCATGCGCTCACCCCACGAGGCGGTCGGCTGGCGCTCGCGCGGGCTGCCCTCCCCGCGTCCCCAGTCCCGGTAACTCACGGCCGGAGTGTGACCCTTCTGAACCGAAAGCGTTATCCGCTGTCCAGGTGTAGCCGTTCGCTGGAGATAGTACGGGACGATCGTGTCACAGGCCCGACCGAAATATTCTCCTCCACAGGCTGGGGACCACGTCTTGGCAGGTCAGCGAGGTATGGCCGGGAATTCCCCAAGCGTTGTCCACAGGCTGTGCACACGCTGCGCACATGCTCGTCCACCGACATCCACAGGTTGTCCCGAGGCTCGTCCACCGACGTTGTTGAGTCGCTGACCTCGGGGTCCGTATGGTTGGCCCTCGACCGCCGGCGCGATGGCCCCCGATCGACCGGCCCGGTCGGACGGAACTGTCGTACCCGGGCGATAGAGCTGGGATCGGATCCGGCGCAGTGGAGGGGGGACCCGTGTCGGTCACTGACGACATGCGGGCGGAGCCACGCTCCGGCGGCCAGCCACCCGCGCAGCGCGACGGCCAGTTCGACAAGACCCCGCCGCAGGATGTTGCGGCCGAGCAGTGCGTCCTCGGCGGCATGCTGCTCTCCAAGGACGCCATCGCCGACGTCGTCGAGATCCTGAAGACCAACGACTTCTACCGGCCGGTGCACGCCACCATCTTCGACATCATCCTGGACATCTACGGCCGGGGTGAACCGGCCGACTCGATCACCGTGGCGGCGGCCCTCGCCGACTCCGGCGACCTGGTCCGTGTCGGCGGCGCGCCCTACCTGCACACCCTCATCGCCAGCGTGCCCACCGCCGCGAACGCCGCCTACTACGCGCGGATCGTCAGCGAGCGGGCGGTGCTGCGCCGGCTGGTCGAGGCCGGCACCAAGATCGTGCAGCTGGGCTACGGCACCGCCAGCGGCGGCAGCCGCGATGTGGACGACGTCGTGGACCTCGCCCAGCAGGCCGTCTACGACGTCACCGAACGCCGGGTCAGCGAGGACTTCGCCGTCCTGGCGGACATGTTGCAGCCGACGCTGGACGAGATCGAGGCGGTCGGCGCGCAGGGCGGGATGATGACCGGCGTTCCGACCGGCTTCACCGACCTGGACCGGCTGCTCAACGGCCTGCACGCCGGACAGCTCATCATCGTGGCCGGCAGGCCTGGTTTGGGCAAGTCGACCGCGAGTATGGATTTTGCCCGGAATGCCGCTATCCGGGCCAACCAGGCGGCCGCCATCTTCTCGCTGGAAATGAGCAAGGTCGAGATCGTCATGCGACTGCTCTCCGCCGAGGCGCGGGTGCCGCTGCACGTGCTGCGCAGCGGGCAGCTCTCCGACGACGACTGGACCAAGCTGGCCCGGTGCATGGGTGAGATCAGCGAGGCGCCGCTCTTCGTCGACGACACGCCGAGCATGAACCTGATGGAGATCCGGGCCAAGGCCCGCCGGCTCAAGCAGCGGCACGACCTCAAGATGATCGTGGTCGACTACCTCCAGCTGATGACCTCGCCGAAGCGCACCGAGAGCCGACAGCAGGAGGTCGCGGACCTTTCCCGTGGCCTCAAGCTGCTGGCCAAGGAGGTCGAGTGCCCGGTCATCGCGGTCAGCCAGCTGAACCGTGGCCCCGAGCAGCGCACCGACAAGCGCCCTCAGTTGTCCGACTTGCGTGAATCAGGTTGCCTGACGGCGGAAACCCGGGTGGTGCGCGCGGACAACAACGCCGAGATCACTCTCGGTGAGTTGTTGGCCGACGGCGCAAAGGACATCCCGGTGTGGGCGCTCGATGAGAACCTGCGCTACGCCCCCCGCACCATGACGCACGTCTTTCCCAGCGGCACTCGTGAGGTGTTCCGGCTGACCCTCGCATCAGGTAAGCAGATCGACGCGACGGCCAACCATCCCTTCCTGGCGTTCACCGGGTGGGTGCCCCTGGGCGAACTGGCGGAGGGGGACCGCATCGCCACGCCGCGCCACCTACCGCCCCCGATGACCATTCGCCCGTGGGCCGACGCGGAGCTCGTGATGTTGGCACACCTGCTGGGTGACGGTTCCTTCGTGCGGCGCCAACCGATTCGATACGCCAGTCGTGACGAACTGAACCTGCAGGCCGTCACGGAAGCGGCAAAACACTTCGGGATCTCCGCTGTTCGGGACGACTACGCGGCAGCGAGGGTCACCACTCTCCGCCTGCCGGCGCCCTATCGGCTGGCCCGCGGTCGGCGTAACCCCATCGCGGCATGGCTGGACGGGCTCGGCCTCTTCGGTCTCAGGTCGCACGAGAAGTTCCTTCCCGCCGCCATGTTCAATCTGCCCAAGGAGCAGGTCACCACCTTCCTGCGGCACCTGTGGGCCACGGACGGCTCGGTGACCGTCAACCGTTCGGGTCGCGGCGGCCGTGTGTACTTCGCGTCCACGAGCCGTCGCATGCTCGAGGACATCTCCCGACTACTCCTCAGGTACGGCATCACCGCTCGACTGAAGCTCGTGCCTGTTGTGGGGCGCCGACTGCAGTACACGCTCGACATCTCCGGCCGGGACGACCAACTGCGGTTCCTGCGCGAGATCGGCGTCCATGGGCAGCGGTCCGAGGGCTGCGCTGAGCTACTCGCCGCGCTGGAGTCGACGGAGAGCAATACCGACGTCGACACCGTGCCGCGGGAGGTGTGGACCAGGGTGAGAGAGATCCTGGCCGAGCAGGGGATGACCCAACGTGAGTTCGCCGAGGCCATTGGCACCGAGTTCTGCGGCAGTGCCCTCTGGAAGCGCGCGCCCAGCCGCTCCCGCCTGGCCAAGATCGCTGCTGTGCTCGATGCCGCCGACCTGGACCTGCACGCCACCAATGACATCTTCTGGGACGCGATTGTGTCGATCGAGTCCATCGGCGAGCGCGAGGTGTTCGACGCTACCGTGCTGGGGAAGCACAACTTCATCGCGAACGGAATCGCCACTCACAACTCGATCGAGCAGGACGCCGACGTGGTCATCCTGCTGCATCGCGACGACTACTACGACAAGGAGTCGCCGCGGGCCGGGGAGGCGGACTTCATCGTTGCCAAGCACCGAAATGGGCCGACTGACACGGTGACCGTCGCGGCCCAGCTGCACCTGTCCCGCTTCGTCGACATGGCCATCGTCTGACCGGCGCGGGCACCGCCGCTCCGCTCAACCCAACAGCGGAAACCAGCCCGCCGACTCGCCCAGCTCCAACCGGTCCCGGTCGGTGAGCGGAAGGCGTCCGGTGGCCTTCAGCAGGAACTCGTGGTCGTCCCACGCCGTGGGGCGGACCGCGTCGTCGCTCATCAGGCCGTCCATCGTCGAAACGGCGACCCGTACCGCCAGGGGGCCGGGCGGCGGCGCGCCGGGCAGCTCCGGCGTCAGGTCCAGGTGGTGCACGACGGCTTCGGTGGTGAGGGTGGCGAGGAAGTCCCCCACGCGCAGCACGTGGCCCTGCGTGGTCACGTACCCCTTCAGGTCGGCTGCGGCGGCGGCCCGGACCGCCGCCGGGGCGGTCTCCCCCCAGAGCTGGACGATCCCGGTCGACCGGTCGAAGGCGGCGGCCGATCGGCGGACCCACCAGGCGTGCCGGGCGTCGTCACCGCCGCCGGACGGGAAGCCGCGCCAGTAGCTCACGTCGTCCACGTCGGCGGGACCATCGGCGGGGCTCGCCAGTGCCACCAGGGCCCGCTGGGCGTCGCCGAGCACGTGGAAGAGCAGATCCGCGACGAGCCAACCCCGGCAGCGGGTCGGTCGTTGCAGGTCCGCGTCGTCCCGGCCGTCGATGACCGCGGTGATCCCGTCGTACGCCTGGGCCAGCGCCTCGACCGGCCGGATCGCGCTCATGCGATGCAGCCTCGCACGGACCCTGGCGCCCGCCAATGGTTGGCGGCGGGTGAAGCGCCCGGGCCGACGCGGGGATCGGCCCGGGCGGGATGACGGCCTCGGCTCAGCCGAACATCTCGTCGAGGAAGCCCTTGCGCTTCTTCTGCCGGTAGTGGCCGTGGTAACCGTGGTGCTGCTGACCGCCGTAGGCCGGAGCCGGCGGGTAACCGTGGGCCGGCGGGGGCGGCGGGGGAACCGCACCGTAGCCCGGCTGGTGCTGCGCCGGGGCGTGCGGCGGCGGGTAGCCCCCCGGCTGCTGAGCGGGCTGCGGCGGCGGGCCACCGGCCTGCTGGCGGCTCCAGTTGGCCTCCGCCTCGAAGAGCTTCTCCAGCTCGCCGCGGTCGAGGAAAATGCCGCGACACTCCCCGCACTGATCGATGACGACGCCGCTGCGCTCGTACTGGCGCATTTCTCCGTGACACTTGGGACAGGTGAGACTCATCATCCGAAGGTACCCGGTCGAGTCACGCGGTCGCCGTAAGCGCTTCGATCACCTCGTCGTCGGCCACCTCGTGGAAGTCGTCGTAGTAGACGCTCACCGCGCCGAAATCCTGCGGGCGCTGGGCGCAGACGACCTGGTCGGCCTCGGCGGCCAGCAACTCGTACGCCTCCTGCGCGCCGACCGGCACTGCGACCACCACCCGGCGTGCCCCGAGTCGGCGGACGACCTCGACGGCGGCGCGCGCGGTCGCGCCGGTGGCCAGGCCGTCGTCGACGATCACCACGATCCGTCCGGTGAGGTCGAGTGGTGGGCGGCCGCCCCGGTAGAGCTGCTCGCGGCGCTCCAACTCGGCCTGTTCCCGGTGGTTGACCTCGTCGATGTCGTCGCTGCTGAGCCGGCTGGCCACCGCCTCGTTGAGCACCTGCACACCGCCCGGGCCGAGCGCGCCGAAGGCGACCTCGCGGGCCCACGGCATGCCGAGCTTGCGGACCACCAGCACGTCCAGTGGCGCGCCGAGCCGTTCGGCGACGACCCGGGCCACCGGCACGCCGCCGCGGACCAGGCCGAGGACGACGACGTCCGGCTCGCCGATGAGTGCGGTGAGTCGGTCGGCGAGCACCTGGCCCGCCTCGGCCCGGTCGCGGTACGTGGTCATGCCTTCAGGTGTACGCCCTGTCGCGTCGTTCCGCCCGGGAGTTACGCCGAAGTGGCCCGACCGGACAGCTGGTCGGGCACGGGCACGGGGACGGTCGACGCGTCGGTGGTGCGGTGCAGGGCGGGCGCCCAGGCGAGCAGGGCCAGCGGGTACAGCAGGTAGCCGAACCGGGTCGAGGGCATCAGGGCGATCGCGGCGAGCAGCCCGTACCCGCAGATCAGCGCGGTGACGACGGCGGTGCGTGGCGGGCGGCGGGCGAGTCGGACGGCGATGGCCAGGCCGGCCGCGACCAGGAGCGCGGCGGCGATCAGCCGGCCGGCGGGCAGCGCGCTGGCGATCAGGTAGCCGGGGAACGGGGACTGCGCGGGGCTGGTGACCAGGCCGTGGCCGAGCGGGAAGCGCAGCACGTTCTCGGTCAGCGCGTCGCGGTCGACCAGCAGGGCCGGGAGCAGTGCCGCCACGGGCAACCCGATCGCGCCGGCGGCGACGCGGGTGCCGGCCCGCCGGGTCAGCCCCCACACGATCAGGACCAGCGCGATCGGCCAGGCGAACAGCTTCAACGCGCCGGCAAGCCCCACCGCGAGGCCGGCCCGGCCGGGCCGGTCGGCGGCGGCGAGCGCGAGAGCGAGCAGGCAGAGCGCGAGTACGGGCAGGTCGTCGCCACCGGTGGCGAGGGTGAGCGCGCAGATCGGCAGGACGGTGGCGGCCTGCACGCCGCGCAGCAGGGCGGCGTCCGGACGGTCGCGCGTGGTCGGGTGGGCGCGGGGGGTGGCGCGCAGGGCGGCCACGGCCAGGGCGAGCGCCAGCGCGGTGCCCACCGTGAACCAGACCCGGGCATCGGTCCACCAGGCGTCGACCAGGGCTCTGGGTAGGCCGAACACCGCCATGCCCGGCTGGTACGGGGTGTAGCCGAGCAGTTGCTCACCGGGCGGAAGGGCGGCTATGGCGTCGCGTCCGAGGTACGGCGTGCCGTGCTCCAGCAGGCGCGACCCGGCCTGCTCCACGACCCACACCTCCTCCTGGGCCCGGTCGGTGCGTCCGGTGGCCCGTTCGACGCTCTGCAGGAGCACGGGCAGCAGGGCGGTGCTGGCCCAGACGAATCCGGTGACCGCCCACCGGGCCGGCAGGCCGACCAGCCGGGAGGCCGCGCCGCGCCGGCGAAGCAGGATCTGGACGATCACCGCCAGGGTCGCGACCAGGTAGCCGACGGCGGCGACCCCGCCCCAGGCCCGGTGCGGCAGCAGTGTCGAGGTGACCGCGGTGATCCCGGCGAAGACGGCCGAGACGGCGTAGAGGCCGAGGTCGAGCGCGAGGCCCCCGGCGGCGGTGTCGAGTGTCCGCCAGCGACGGCGGAGGGCGCTCGGGTGGTCGGCGGTCACGCGCGCCAGTCTGGCAGACCGCCCCGTCGACGCCGGGTCAGGCGGGGAGGTGGGGAAGCCGGTCCGGGCGGGATCGGCCGCCCGGACGGCGGTTCTGGGTCAGCCGGATCACCGCGCCGGCGTCGTGCAGCGGCGGCGCGAGGGTGCCCGGACGGCCGCCCGAACCGCGCTGCAACGCCGCGAGGAGGGTGCCGGCGGGCATCGGCCGGGCGAACAGGTGCCCCTGGCCGGCGGTGCAACCCAGCTCCCAGAGGGCCCGTCGTTGCGGCTCGCTCTCCACTCCCTCGGCAACCACGTCCAGGTCGAGGCTGCGACCCAGGTCGAGGGTGGAGCGGATGACGGCGGCAGCCTCCGCCGAACTTTCCATCGTCGTCACGAAGCTGCGGTCGATCTTCAGCTCGTGCACGGGGATCCGGGAGAGCAGCGAGAGCGACGAGTAGCCGGTGCCGAAGTCGTCCAGCGCCAACCGGACGCCCTCGTCGCGCAATCGGCTCAACACCCGATCCACCACGTCGAGCTGACTGAGCGTCAACGTCTCGGTCAACTCCAGCACCAGTCGGTCCGGCGGCAGGTCGTGGGCGCGCAGACGGGCCAGCACCGAGCCGGGGAAGCGCGCGTCGAGCAGGCTGCGCGGGGACACGTTGACCGCGACCGGCACGTCGAAGCCCGCGTCGCGCCAGCCGGCCGCCGCGATCAACGCCTGGTCGAGGATCGCCTCGGCGAAGGCCGGTAACAGGCCGGAGCGCTCCACCGCCTCCAGGAACCGGAGCGGATCGATCATGCCGTGGTTGGGATGGTGCCAGCGGGCCAGCGCCTCCGCGCTGGTCACCTCGCCGGTGCCCAGGTCGACGATCGGCTGGAAGTTGACGACGAACTCGTGGTCGGCCACCGCCCGTGGCAGCTCACCCCCGAGGGTGAGCCGGCCGAGGTCGGCCGTGTCCCGGGCCGGGGCGTACGTGGAGATTCGTTGACCGGCCCGCTTGGCCTGGTACATCGCCACGTCGGCGCGGCGCAGCAGCTCCACCACGCCCCCGCTGGCCGGGGCGACGGAGATCCCGCCGCTGGCCTCGACGCTGATCCGCATGCCGTCCAGCTCGAACGGCTCGTGCAACGCGGCGAGCAGCGTCTCCGCCCGGTGCGCGGCGACCGCCGGGGCCGGCAGCCCGCGCAGGAGTACGGCGAACTCGTCGCCGCCGAGGCGGGCCACCAGGTCGCTGCCCTGGGCGGCGCCGCGCAGCCGTTCGGCCACCTGCACCAGCACCTGGTCACCGGCGGCGTGCCCGAGCGTGTCGTTGACCTCCTTGAAGTGATTGAGGTCGATCAGCACCAGCGCGGTCACCCCGTCCGCGTGCCGCCCGCTCAACTGCTCGGTGCCCTTGTCCAGCAGGTGCCGACGGTTGGCCAGGCCGGTCAGCGCGTCGTGCGCGGCCGCGTACGCGTGCTCGTCGGCGGCCCGGGCCAGCTCGGCGTACGCCTGGGCGTTGCGGACCGCCGTGCAGAGCGCGGAGGCGAAGGTGCGCAGCGTGTACTGCTCCCGCTCGGAGAGCTGCACGGGGCCGCGGAAGCGCAGTCGCAGCGTGCCGACGTCGACCGAACGGTCATGTCCCTCGAGTGGCGCGGGGACGACGGTGCCGTCGATGTCCGTGGGAGTGCCGGTCGGGCCGTCGAAGGTGATGCCCCCGGTGCCACCGCGCACGGTGCGGCCGCCGTCGCGCAGCTCGATCTCGACCTCGTCGGCGGAGAACAGCTCGGCGGCCTGGGTGACGGCGGTGGTGAGGACGTTGTCGAGGTCCACGACGTTGAGCGCGTCGGTGGTGCGGGCGAGCCGCTGCCACGCCTGCTGCTCGGTTCGTCCCCGGATGCGCGCCGAGTAGGCCAGGTGCAGGCTCAACATGAGCGGTGGGACGGCGAGCAGCAATCGCGGGTCGGCTCGGAGGATGAGCAGTGTGCAGAGGGCCACGACGAAGCGCACGCCGAAGCCGGCGAGCCGCAGGTCAAGGTTGTTGAGGAATTGTCGGGAGATTCGGGTGCCGCTCGCGAGCGCGATCACCAGCAGGTCGTCGAGGAGCGCGGCCACCAGGTAGATCGCGGCCAGCAGAGTGACGAGCTCCGCCAGGCCCACCGGTGGCCACTGCCAGTGGACCGCCACCGCGATGGCGCTCGCTCCACCGGCGACCAGGATGTTCTTGCTGACACCGAACGCCGTCTTGATCGCCGGAAGCTTCATGACGGCCGACGCGATGCCGACGCCCGTGCCCGTCGCCAGCACCACCCAGGCGGGTGGGGCCACCGCGAGCCCGATCACGATCGCCGCCTCGATCCAGGTGATGGCGTGCGTGGTCGAGCGGATGCGGATCGGCGACTTGACGATCGTGCCGAGGGCTGTCATGAATGTCAGCGCCACGAAGGTCGCCCCGTCGCCCACGGAGTCGGGCGGCCGGCCCAGCACGTCGGCGACGGCGAAGAGTGTCGGGCCGATGGCCAGTACGACGATGAGGCCGACGACCAGCAGCAGTTGCCGCTGCGTCCTGGTGGTGTTCTCCGGAGTGACCTGACTCATGAAGCTCCTGTCGTCGCCGACAGTTACATGTTGACGACGGGAGCTTACCGCTGAGTGTCACTCTGATGTCAGTGCCAGTCGCTGCCGCGCATTGCACGCCCCCTCCACTCATCCCGGACCGGGTTCGGTATCCCCGGCGGTCTTCGTGACGAGAGCCTAAAGCGAAGTCGGTGCGGTTAGCAGTAATAAATGTCGGTATGCGCAACATAAGCCAAGCCGGAGGGTTTTGTGACGTTGTGTCCATGGGCCCTGAGCGGAGCGCGGTCGACCTGTCCGGTCTGCAGCTCGCATGTTGCCAACCACCGTCGGAGGGTGTGCGCGGGGGTTGCCCCGACGATTCCAGTCTGACGAGCAGGCTGCCCGGCCTCATCCGGAGTTCGGGCCCAGGGTGGATCCGGTCGGCTGAATCTGTGCTCCATGCCTGATTGCCGCCGGTCCCGCAGCTGTCCTGAACGGTGGTGGCTCACATTCTGCACATCGCCTAATTCTCCGGGAGTGGACGTCCAAACACCATGGGCATGGAACCGGGGTGTATCGACGTGCGGCTTGCCGAACTCAAGTTGCAGCCCGAAACGCCAAAGCAACAGAGGGTGCTCGGGTCCGCCGCGTTTGTGGCCAAACGTTCACGGCAGCGATTCTCCGACACATGTTCGAATAGCGATTCCGACTCGGACCCTTTCGCGCGAGGCCGAGCGCGAACATTCCATATACGTCGCGTATTAACTACGCCGGGTCGGTCTTCGTCCGATCCTCGGGCGTCGTACGGCACCGATAGGCTCACCGCCGTGACCGAACACGCGCAGCTCAGCCACGTCGACCGCGCCGGCGCGGCCCGCATGGTCGACGTCTCCGCCAAGCCGGTGACCGGCCGGCTGGCCGTCGCGGCGGGCCGTCTGCGGACCACACCCGAGGTCATCGACCTCCTGCACCGCGACGGCCTGCCCAAGGGTGACGCGCTGGCGGTCGGTCGGCTGGCCGGAATCATGGGCGCCAAGCGCACCCCGGAGCTGATCCCGCTCTGCCACCCGATCGCCCTGCACGGCGTCACCGTCGACCTGCGGCTCACGGTCGACACCGTGGAGATCACCGCCACCGCCCGCACCGCCGACCGGACGGGGGTGGAGATGGAGGCACTCACCGCGGTCGCGGTCGCCGGTCTCGCCCTGGTCGACATGGTGAAGGCGGTCGACCCGGCGGCCTCGGTGGAGGCGGTCCGGGTGCTGCGCAAGGAGGGCGGCAAGACCGGCGAGTGGGTCCGGCCGGAGGACCGACCGTGATCCGGGCCCGGGTGATCGTCGCGTCGAACCGGGCCGCGGCCGGCGTCTACGCCGACACCAGTGGCCCGCTGCTCGCCGCCGGCCTGCTCGAGCTGGGCTGCCAGGTCGACGAGCCGGTGGTGGTGCCGGACGGCGAGCCGGTCGGCGTGGCCCTGCGGGACGCTCTCGCCGATGGCGTCGACGTGGTGTTGACCAGCGGTGGCACCGGGGTCACCCCGTCGGACCGGACGCCGGACGTGACCCGCAGCCTGCTGGATTACGAGATCCCCGGCATCGCCGAGGCGATCCGCGCGCACAGTCGCGACCGCGTGCCCACGTCGGTGCTGTCCCGAGGGCTGGCCGGGGTGGCCGGCCGGATGCTGGTGGTCAACCTGCCCGGCTCGACCGGCGGCGCCCGGGACGGGTTGGCCGTGCTCGGGCCGATCCTCGCGCACACCGTCGACCAACTTCGCGGCGGAGACCACTGACCGGTCCGCGCCCAGGCCCGGCGGGTGTCGGTCCGTCCCGATAGGCTCGGTCGGTGAGCACGGAAACCGCACCAACCGCGGACCGGGTCGCCGCGCCCCCACCGGCCGGTTGGGAAGAGGCGCGCTCCCGCGTCTACGCGGTCGGCCTGGCCGCCGCGCTTCCCACCCTCTCCCGGCCGCTGATCGACACCGACGGGCTGACCCTGGCCGAGCCGTTGACCGCCCGCACCGACCTGCCCGCCTTCCCCACCTCCAGCGTGGACGGCTGGGCGGTGCGCGGCGCCGGGCCCTGGCGCGTCGTCGGCCGGGTGCTGGCCGGCAACACCCCCGAGCCGCTCACCGAGGACGGCACCACCGTCGAGATCGCGACCGGCGCCATGGTGCCCGACGGCGCGACCGCCGTGCTGCGTGTCGAGGAGTCCACCACCACCGGCGGCCTGGTCAGCGGCACGCCCCGCCAGACGCCGGAGTGGCGGCAACCGGGCGAGGAGGCGTACGCCGATGAGGAGCTGCTGCCGGTCGGCACGCCGGTCGACCCGGCGGTGATCGGCCTGGCGGCGTCCTGCGGGCACGACACCCTGCGGGTCCGGCGGGCGCCGCGCGCCGCGCTTCTGGTCTTCGGTGACGAGTTGCTCACCGCGGGTCCACCGGCGGCCGGCCGCGTCCGGGACGCGCTGGGGCCGGCGGTGCCCGCCTGGCTGCGCCGGTACGGCTGCCAGATCCGTCCGTCCGACGTGGTCGGCCCCGTGGCCGACACGCTGCCCGCACACGTGGCGGCCCTGCGCGCGGCGCTGGACACCGCCGACCTGGTCTGCACCACGGGCGGCACGATGCACGGCCCGGTCGATCACCTGCACCCGGCGCTCGATGCGCTCGGCGCCGACTACGTGGTCAACACGGTGGCGGTCCGGCCGGGCTTCCCGATGCTGCTGGCCCGGCTGGCCGGCGCCGACGGGCGGGTCCGGTTCGTCGCCGGGCTGCCGGGCAACCCGCAGTCCGCGATCGTCGCGCTGGTGTCGCTGGTCGCCCCGCTGCTCGCCGGCCTCCAGGGCCGCCCGATGCCGGTGCTGCCGCAGGCCACACTGGCCGAGGCGGTGCCCGGCCGTGGCGACCACACCCACCTGGCTCTGGTCCGGCTGGACCGGGCCGCCGGCACCGCGTCCCCGGTGCGGCACGTCGGCTCGGCGATGCTGCGTGGCCTGGCCGGTGCGGACGGGTTCGCGATCATCCGGCCGGGCACCAACGGCGCCGCCGGCGACCGGGTGCCGATCGTGCCACTGCCGCTGCTGCCCGGGGAGCGTTCGTCGTGACGGCGCCGGCGCTCACCTTCGGCGAAGTCACCGACCAGCCGCTGGATCTGGCCGCGCACGAAGCGGCGGTCGCCGACCGGCGGGCCGGCGCGGTGGTCTCCTTCCAGGGTGTGGTCCGTGACCACGACCACGGGCGCCCGGTGGTGAGCCTGGAGTACGAGGGGCACCCGAGCGCCGAGCAGGTGCTACGGGAGGTGGCCGCCGAGATCGCGGCCGAGCCCGACGTCTACGCGGTGGCCGTCTCGCACCGGGTCGGTCCGCTGGAGATCGGTGACGTGGCGCTGGTCGCCGCCGTGAGCACCGCGCACCGCGCGGCGGCCTTCGCGGCGTGCGCCCGCCTCGTGGACGAGGCCAAGGCGCGACTGCCGATCTGGAAACGGCAGGTCTTCGGGGACGGCACCGAGGAATGGGTCAACTGCCCCTGAGCGCTCAGCGTCGGCCGTTGACCAGCACGGCCCGCGCGAGCCGATCGCCGTAGAACGCCGGCTCGGCGCCCGGGCGCCAGGGCAGCGCGGCGACCAGCACGATCAGCGCCAGCGCGAGCGAGTTCTCCATCAGCGCGCCGAACAGACCGTCCTGGTAGTGCGACATCTCGGGCAGCTGGTGCTCGTACGGCCAGATCGGGGAGATCAGGAACAGCAGGTAGAGCCCGATCGCGGCGACGCCGTGCCGGAGCCCGGTCAACGTCGGATACCAGATCGGCGGGCGAAGTCCGTTGACCCCGGGCAGGCCGCCCAGCGCCGGGCCCTGACCACCGCGCCCGGCCAACCCCCGGCTCGCCTCCCGGCGGCGCACCGCCGCGTCAGCGAGCACGATGATCGCCGGGATCACCCAGACCAGGTGATGCGTCCAGGAGATCGGACTGATCACATTGGTGGTCAGACCGACCAGCGTGAACGCGGTCAGCTCGTCACCGTCGGCGCGCGAACTGGCCGCCCGGGACAGGCCCAGAGCCAGGATCAGCACCGAGAAGGAGAGCCAGAGCAGCCCGGGGGTCTCGATCGAGTCGTACAGCCGGGCCAGCAGGCCGGCGAGCGACTGGTTGGGCGTCATGTCCGCCGCACCGACCCGCTCGGTCTGCCAGAGCACGCTGCCGAAGTAGGCCCGGGACTCGTCGCCGACGATCGCGAAGCTTCCCACCGTCACACCGATCGTGGTGCCGATCGCGGTGGCCGCCACCCGCCACTGGCGGGTGATCAGGAGGTAGCCGATGAACAGCGCCGGGGTGAGCTTCACCGCGGTGGCCAGGCCGATGCCCGCGCCGGCCCAGGCGCCGCCGTAGATGAAGCGCAGCAGAGGGCCGTCGGTCGCCGCATAGTGGGTGCCCCGGCGGGAGCGCCACCGCAGCCCGATCAGGTCGGCCATGATCAGCGCGAACAGCAGGACGTTGACCTGGCCGTAGCCGAGGGTCTCCCGGACCGGCTCGATGGCCACCGCGAGCGGCACCGCCAGGGCCACGGTGAACCACAGCGGCCAGCCCAGCCGGTCCACGATGGGGCGGAGCAGCCCCGCCAGCACCAGCGCCAGCGCGGCGATGCTGGCCAGGGCGTTGACCATCCCGGCGGCGCCGACCGACAACTGCGCCATCGGCAGCATGACCAGCCCGGCGAACGGCGGGTAGGTGAAGCCGAGAGTTGTGTCGGGCGCGATGAACTCGTAGAGCTCGTGACCGCTCGCCCACCACACCACCGCGCCGTGGTAGATCTTCATGTCGAAGAAGTTGTACGGCCGCCCGAACGCGCCGATGGCGACCCAGGCGGCGTAGGCGACGGCGGCCACGACGGCACCCCGTACGACCATCGCGCGATCGATCCCACGCGTGACGCGTTGGATTTGGGCGAGGCGGTCCGCCCGTCTACCGACAGTCGTCGGCATGGCGTGGCCACCCCCGTACCAAGATCGTCCTACCCGTCCAGGTCCTGCACGGAGCCTAGAACGGCGCCTCACGTCAGTGCCTCCCGCGTTATGCGACCGTGTCCGATCCCACACATGTTTTTGACATTTCCACCGCGTTAACGCCTACCGGGCGGTTCAGGTAATTCGTGGCCTTAGCGGGGGGTGGAGGCGAGGCAGAGACGGATCGAAGCAGGTCAGCCCGGAAGTCGGCGCGCGGTTGCGGCGGACCGGACGGCGATCCGGGCCTCCCGCCGGGCCGTGCGGACGGCGCGCTGCATGGAACGTCGAGAGTGGCCGATGCGATGCCCCATCCGCCACCGCAGACCCGGCTTGCCACCGGTGTCGGTCGCGGCGAGCAGCAGGCCGCCGAAGAGGCCGAGGTTCTTCAGGGCGTGAACCTGGTTGTTGTTCCGGGCCACCGGGTCGTCGTTGTTCCAGAAGGGATGCCCGGCGATGGTCACCGGCACCAGCGTGCCGGCGAGAACCAGCGCGGCGGGTCGGCTGAACCGCCCGGTGGCCAGCATCAGCCCGGCGCTGACCTGCACCGCGGCGTTGAGCCGGATCAGCGTCTTGGCGTCGGTGGGGAAGTTCGGATGCGCCTTCTGCAGCATCGGCGCGACCTTGTCGGTCACCGGCTTGGCCGCCACCGCCAGCCGGTCCGGGTTGCGGAAGTTGCGGTACCCGCTGACCACGAAAATGCCGCTCAGCATGGCGCGGGCGAGGGAGCGTACGGGCGTCATGGATCAGTCATACCCCGTCACGACGTTTGCTACCCCGGCAACCGCCGGATCCGGATCGGTGGTAGTCCACCTGCGCCACGCCGATTCGAGCGACCATCGCTGATGGACCGTCCGCCACGGGTAACGTCGCGCGGGTGACCACGCTGCGGCTACGACCTGAGGACCCGGCCGACATCGGCCCGGTGCGTCGGGTGCTGGCCGCCGCGTTCGCCCGGCCCGACGTGGCGACGCCACCGGAGGTGAGCCTCGTCGGCGAGCTGCGCGGCACCGACGCCTGGTTGCCGGAGCTGGCCATGGTCGCCGAGTACGGCGGCGAGGTGGTCGGGTACGCGCTGCTGACCCGGGTGCGGGTGCGACCGGAGCAGGGCAGCGACGCGCCCGCTCTGGCGTTCGGCCCGGTGGCGGTCGCTCCGCACCGGCAGCGGCTGGGGCACGGCACGGCGGTGGTGCAGGCCGCTCTGGACGCCGCCACCGAGCTGGGCGAGCGGTTGGTCGTCGTCCTGGGTGATCCGGCCTTCTACCGCCGGTTCGGGTTCGGTCCGGCCAGCGAGCTGGGCCTGACCAGCCCCTGGGCCGGCCTCGGCGAGCCGTGGCAGGCGCTGGTGCTGCCGCCGTCCACCAGTGAGGACGGGCCTCCCCCCTCCGGCGAGGTGCTCTTTCCGGTGCCCTGGTCCCAGGTCTGACGACGCCGGGTCAGGGCGAGGCCCTCAGGCTGGCTGGGTGCGCAGGTACCGGCCGAAGTGCGGAACGGTGAAGGCCACCGTGCCCCGCTCACCGGAGTAGATCAACCCCTTCTTGATCAGCGCGTCGCGCGCCGGGGACAGGCTGGCCGGCTTGCGCCCGAGAGCCCGGGCGATCTCCGCGGTGGGCACCGCGGCGTCCATGTCGTCGCGGACCGGGCTTCCCGACTCGCCCTCCACCAGGGACAGCGTGGCCATCGCCCGCATGTACTCGCGCTCGGCCGGCGTCGCCCGCTCGAACCGCGAGCCGAAGAAGCCGACCGCGAGCTCGGCCTCCGCCTCGGGCGCGGCGACCCGGACGTCCGCGGCGGTGATCGGCGAGCGCGGAGCATGATCCCAGGTCGCCTTCCCGTACGCCTGGACGAAGTAGGGGTAACCGCCGGACTTCTCGTAGAGAAGGTCGAGCGCCTTCTGCTCGTACTCGACCTCCTCGCGCTCGGCCGGCGCGCAGAGTGCCTGGTCGGCGGCGATCCGGTCGAGCCGGTCGATGCGCTGGTAGCGGAACAGCCGCTCGGAGTAGGACTTCGCGGCGCTGAGCACGGCCGGCAGGTGCGGCAGGCCGGCGCCGACCACGATCAGCGGCGCGCCGAGCTGGGACAGCTCGTGGCAGGCGGCACAGAGCGCCGACACGTCCTCCGGACCGAGGTCCTGCATCTCGTCGATGAAGACGGCAATGCCGGTGCCCACGTCGCTGGCCACGGCGGCCGCGTCGCTGAGCAGCTCCACCAGGTCGATCTCGATGTCGCCGGAGTCGGCCCGACCGCTCGCCGCGGGTACGTCGATGCCGGGCTGCCACCGGTCCCGCAGTTTGGTGGACGCGCCGGCCCGACCGGTCGGGGTGGACCGCTGGGCGAACGCCTTGAGGACGCCGAGGAAGGCGTCGATCCGGTCCGGCGCGCGGTGGCGGGGGGCCAGCTCCCGGACCGCCATGTGCAGCGCGGCGGCGACCGGGCGGCGCAGGGACTGATCCGGCCGCGCCTCGATCTTGCCGCTGCCCCAGAGCCGGTTGATCGCCTGCGACCGGAGGGTGTTGAGCAGGACCGTCTTGCCGACGCCGCGCAGCCCGGTGAGCATCAGGCTGCGCTCAGGCCGGCCTCGGGCGATGCGCTCCAGCACGATGTCGAAGACGTCCAGCTCCCGCCCCCGCCCGGCGAGTTCGGGCGGGCGCTGACCGGCGCCCGGTGCGTACGGGTTGCGGACCGGATCCACGCATCGCACAGTATCGGGCCCTCTAGCTGAGGGGCTAGACATGGATAGATGGGGCTACCGGCGTGTCGGGATCGTCGACAACAAACTAGGGCTGTCTAGCGTCCACGCTAGACAGCCCTAGTTTTGGCTACCGGCTACCGCTTCTTCAGGCAGAGCACGTAGTCGAACAGGTCGATCGAGTTGTCGTGCACGTAGTTCGCCGTGGCCTGCGGCGCGAGCGTCTCGCACCGGTCCCCGTCGCTCGTCGCCGGAATCCGCAACAACACCTGGTAGGTGTTGGGCCCACAGGGCACCTTGCGCAACTCCGCGTCGTCCTCGGTGCCCTCGTTGACCACGCAGTCGCCCTTGGCGAACTCGTCCTCGCTCGGGCTCGGCGCGGCCGAGGTCGGCACGTCGCTGGGCAGGACGGGCGGAACGGCCGGCGCGCTCACCGAGGGCGAGGGCGCGGCGTTGCTGTCGGCGTCCACGACCTTCCAGACCGCCCAACCTGCCAGGCCGAGGCACGGGCAGAGCACCAGCACCACGACCAGCGCGATGATCAGGAAGACGTTCCGGCCGGTCTTGCGCGCCGGCGGGGCGGGCGGCATCCCGTACCCGCCAGGCGCCGGCGGTCCCCACGGCGCGCCCGGCTGGCCCGGCGTCGGACCGGCCGGCGGGAACGGGCCC
>NZ_RCVI01000281.1:0-21635 GCF_003667455.1 Micromonospora sp. CV4
ACCGGGCGCCCGCCGACCGGGACGCGGCGATCGAGGCGTACCGGTCGGCGTTGACCGGGTTCGGCGGCCTCGAACCGGAGTTGGCCGGCACGGCACGGACCGGCCTGGCGAGCCTGCTCGCCGAGCGGCACGAGTCCGACGGCGATCCGGCCGATCTCGACGCGGCGATCGAGGCGTACCGGTCGGCGGCCGGATCCCGGTCGGCGCACGGGGGGCCGGATCCGGACGAGCTGCGGCGCACCCTCGGCGGCCTGCTGGTGACCCGGTACGAGCTGCGGCGGCGGATCGACGACATCACCGAGGCGGTGCGGCTGCTGCGCGAGGGCGCCGACGCCCGGGAACCGGCCCGCCGGGCCCGCCGGCTCGCGGAACTCGCGTACGCGCTGGGCCGGGGGTACGCCGACCTCGGCGGGGCGGACGCGCTGCGGGCCGCCCGGGACGCGCTGACCGAGGCGGAGTCGCTGCTTCCCCCCGACGACCCGCTGCGCCATCAGGTGCTCAACAACCTGGGCAACACCCTGCGCGAACTGTCCGACCTGGCGGGAGAGCCGGCGCTGCTGGAGCCGGCCGCCGTGGCGCTGCGGGCCGCGGTCGCGGCCGCGCCCGACGCCGCCGCGCTGCCCACGTACCGTTCGAACCTGGGCCTGGTGTTGCAGTCGCTGTTCACCTCGACCCAGGACCTGGCCACCCTGACCGAGGCGATCGCGGTGCTGGCGCAGGTGCTCGAGACCGCGCCGCCGGGGCACCCGGACCGGCTGCCGGCGCTGCACAACTACGGCTCCGCGCTGAACCGTCGGGTGGAGCTGGCCGTGGACGGCGCGCTGCCCACCGGCGGCCAGGCTGCCGACGACATCACGGCCGCCGCCGCCCGGGACGCCGACGCCGCGGTGACCGCGCTGCGCGAGGCGGCCGAACTGGCCGAACGGGAGGCCGAGCCGACCGAGTACCTGCGGACGCTCGGCACCCTCGCCCTGGCCCACCTGCTGCGGCACCGTCTGCGCGACGACCCGGCGGGGCTGAACGAGGCGGTCCGGCTCCTTCAACTGCTCAGCGACCGCCAGCCGTTGGCCGGCGCGGACCGACACCGGATCCACACCAACCTCGGCAACGCGCTGCTGATGCGCTACCGGGCCCACCCCGACGAAGCGGACGCCACCGCCATGCTGGTGGCCCACCGGGCGGCGGTCGACGCGCTGCCCGCCGAGCATCCCGCCCGCACCATGTGCCTGAGCAACCTGGCCACCGCCCTGGAGGCGGTCGCCACCCCCGCCGCGCTCGCCGAGGCGACCGCCGCCCTGCGCGCCGCCGCCGCGGTGGAGTCCGCGCCGTCGCTGCTCCGATCGGCGGCGGCGAGCCGGTACGCGGAGCACGCCGCCGCGGCCGGCGACCTGCCGGCCGCGCTCGACGGGTACGCCACCGCGATCGAGCTGATCGACCTGGTGGCCTGGCACGGCATGGACACCGACGACCAGGCCCGTCTGCTCGGGCTGTTCCCCGGGCTGGCCAGTGCCGCGGCGGCGGTCGCCATCGCCGTCGACCGTCCGGAACGTGCCGTCGAGCTGCTCGAGTACGGTCGTGGCGTCCTGCTGACCCGGGCCCACGACGCGGGCGCCGACCTGGCCGCCCTGCGCGCGCAGTCGCCCCGGCTGGCGGACCGGCTCGCCGACCTCCAGACCGCCCTCGACGGTTTCACCGCGCTCGAAGCCACCGGCCCGGACGGCCCGAGCGGCCGTGCCGAGCAGCGGTACGACCTCGCCATGCGCCGCCGGGAACTGCTCGCGGAGATCCGCGCCCGGCCCGGGTTCGCGGATTTCCTCCGCCCGCCATCGTTCGCCACCCTGGCCCGGGCCGCTGTCGACGGCCCGGTGGTGCTGGTCAACGTGGCCGTGCGACGCTGCGACGCGCTGGTGGTCGCCGACGGCCGGGTCACCGTGGTCCCGCTGCCCGAGCTGACCCTGGCCGAGCTGGTCGCCCGGACGGCGGGCTTCCTGACCGCGATCGCGGTGCTCACCGGGGCGGCGGACCCGGACGCCCCGGAGCCGCAGGCGCAGCGTCGCCGGCTGGCGGCCCGGACCGACGTCGGCCAGACGCTGGACTGGCTGTGGCGGGTCGTCACCGCACCGGTGCTCGACGTGGCCGCGCCGACGCCGACCGCCTCGTCCGGTGCGGAGCCCGCCGCCGGGGCGGACTGGCCACGCCTGTGGTGGTGCCCGACCGGGCTGCTCACCCTGCTGCCGTTGCACGCGACCGGCCCGCTCGACGGCGGCGACGGGGTGCTGGACCGGGTGGTGCCGTCGTACACCGCCTCGCTGCGGGCGTTGGCGCACGCCCGGCGCGGCGTGCCGGCCCGGCCCGAGCCGGTCGACTCGGCGCTGGTCGTCGGCATGCCGCAGACCCCCGGCCTCGCCGACCTGCCCGGTGTCGCGCGGGAGGACGAGATCGTCCGCCGGCACCTGCCACGGGTCCGCTCGCTTCTCGGCCCGGCGGCCACCCCGGCGGCCGTGCTCGCCGCGCTGCCCGACCAGCCGGTCGCCCACCTGTCCTGCCACGGCACGCAGGACCTGCGCGCCCCGGCGTGGGGGCGCCTCACGCTGGCCGGCGGCCCGCTGCACGTCCGGGACCTGTGGCGGCCCGCCGGCCGGCCGGGCGCGCTGGCGGTCCTGTCCGCCTGCGAGACGGTGCGCGGCGGCGCGGCTCTGCCCGACGAGGCGCTCACCCTCGGCACCGCGTTCCAGCTCGCCGGGTTCCGGCACGTCATCGGCGCGCTCTGGTCCATCTCGGACGCGCTGACCGTACGGCTCTGCGCCGACCTGTACGACGGCCTGGCGGTGCCCGGCGGGATCGCGCCGGACCGGGCGGCCCTCGCCCTGCACCGGTCGGTCCGCCGGCTCCGCGCCGCCCTGCCCGACCGGCCCGACACCTGGGCCGGCTACGCCCACCTCGGCCCCTGACGCCCCGGTCAGGAAGGGTTTCTGCTCACCGCTCAGTGGTGGAGACGGCGGCGGGAGGGTCGGGGTCGGCCGGCGCATACCAGGTCACCCCGACCGCGGCGACCAGCAGTGCGGTGCAGAGCAGCACCAGCCGCACCCCGGTCCGCAGCGACCGGACCGCCGCCGTCGCCTCCACGTGGTCGCCGAGCGGGGCCGGTGGGAGCGCCGCAACCGGGGTCACCGCCAACCTGCCGTGCGCCGCGCGCAGCAGCGCCAGCGCCCCCGCCACACCCGCGGCCAGCGCGGCGAGCAGCAGGACGCCGACCAGCGCGCCCCAGTGCGGCGCCAGCGTGCTGACATCGGTGCGGCCCCGGATCAGGCTGAAGCCGACCAGTGCCACCAGCAGACCACCGAGGCCGTTGCGCCACGCCACCGCCGCCGCGCGGACCCGCTCCAGCTCACCGCGCAGCAGCCCGGCCAGCTGCTGCGCGCGGTGCAGGTCGGCGACGGTCGCGGGCGGCCCGGGGCGCAGCCGGATCACGCCTCGACCTCCAGCCGCAGCGTCCAGTACGCGCCGCAGCCGCGCAGCCCGGCGGGGCGCGAAGGATGGTCGGCCTCGCACTCGCAGAGCACCGTCCGGTAGCCCGGGTCCGGTTCGGCCGCCGGGGCGGCCTCCCGCCGGTACAGCTCGTCGATCACCGTGCTGGTCGTCGCGTGGTCGCACCGCGGGCATCGTCCGCTGAGCAGCACCGCGAACTCGAACTCCCGCACCGTGAAGTCCGCCGCGGCCCGCGCCGCGTACGCCTCGTCGGTCACCTCGACGTACGGCAGCGGGCCCGCCGTCGGTTCGTCGTCGCGCATCCCGACCTCCCGCTTTTCGCCCGGACCGTCCACCGTAGCCGGTCGCGGCCTCCGGGTCAGCCGACGTGTCGGGGGACCGCCGGCACCCGGTCGGACCGCACGCCGATCCTGGTGCGGCGGCTGGCACCGCTGGCCCGACCGGGGCCAGTTGGGCGGAGCGAGCGATGCGACCGCCGTCGCCGTGCGACGCTGGGCGCGTGCCGGCGACGCCGGTTCGGGCAGCCGGGCCGGTCCGCTCCGGCGCGACGGCGGAGGGAGCACCCATGGCGGGAGTGCCGCAGGTCGACTTCGCGCTCGACACGTACGAGTGCATCGTGATCTATCCCGGCGCGGCCGGACGGGCGCTGCCCAACGAGACCGTGCAGCGGTTGCAGGCCGAGCACACCGAGCACATGCAGGCGTTGCAGCAGCGCGGCATCATCCTGGTCGCCGGCTCGGTGGACGGGCCGGCCCGCAACCCGGAGCCGCCGATCGGCTTCGGGCTGGCCCGCACCGGCAGCGTCGAGGACGTGCGCAGCGTGCTGGAGGCCGACCCGGCGGTGCAGGCCGGGCTCTACCGGGTGGACGTGCTGACCTTCCTCTGCCCGGCCGGGTCGTTGGAGTTTCCGCTGGCCAAGACCGAGAGCTGACCGGCCGGTCCATCGGCGGCTGTCGTGATGGTGACGGCGATCGGACGCCCCCCGGTGCTACGGTCGCGCCCAGCGAGGACCGCCGTCGGGGCGCACCCGGCGCCACCGGCCGGCCCCGGTCGAGGAGTCGCCGTGAGCTCCGCCGCCACCCCTGATGTCGCGTCCGCCACCGCCCGTCTGCGCGCCCTGCTCGGTGACCGGCTCCACGAGCCGGGAGATCCGGCGTTCGCCGCCGCGACCCGCCTGTGGAACGCCGCCGTGGACCGCGCGCCCGCGCTGGTCGCCCGCTGCCTGGACGCCGACGAGGTGGCCGGCGCGGTCCGCATCGCCGCCCGGTGCCACCTGCCGCTCTCGGTCCGCTCCGGCGGGCACGACTGGGCCGGCCGGGCGCTGCGCGACGGCGGACTGGTGCTCGACCTGACCGGCCTGCGCGCGGTCCACGTCGACCCGGACACGGCCACGGTGACCATGGCCGGCGGCGCCACCGCAGCCGACCTGCTCGCCGCCGCCCGCCCGTACGACCTGGTGGTGCCCACCGGCGTGGTCCGGGACGTGGGGATGGCCGGGCTCACCCTCGCCGGCGGGTACGGCCCGCTCTGCGGCCGGTTCGGCCTGGCCCTGGACAACCTGCTCGGCGCCGAGGTGGTCCTCGCCGACGGCCGCCGGGTCACCGCCGACCCCCGGCACGACGCCGAGCTGTACTGGGCCCTGCGCGGCGGCGGCGGCAACTTCGGCGTGGTCACCGAGCTGCGCTACCGCGCGCACCGGCTGCCCGCCGTGCTCGCCGGCATGATCATGTTCGCGCTGGCGGAGGCGCCGGCCGTGCTGCGGGGCTACGCCGCGCTGCTCGCCGAGGCCCCGGACGAGCTGACCGTGATGGCCGGCTTCCTGCCCGGCCCCGCCGGCGAGCCGGTGGTCTTCCTCTGCCCGTTCTACAGCGGCGACGACCTGGACGCCGGACAGCCGTGGGTGGACCGGCTGCGGGCGCTGGGCGTCCCGCTGGTCGACCAGATCGGCCCCCTGGCGTACGCGGACGCGCTGCGGATGTTCGACGGCGGGATGGTGGACGGCAACCACTACCTGCTGCGGACCCGCTGGCTGCCCGCGCTCACCGGCGACGCCGTGGACGCGCTGGTCGACGCCGCCCGGCAGGTCAGCTCGCCGTTCTCCGCGCTGGCCCTGCACCACTTCCACGGCGCGGCCAGCCGGGTGCGGCTCGCCGACACGGCGTTCGGTCTGCGCGACGATCACCTGTTGACCGAGGTGATCGCGGTCTGGGCGCCGGGTGGGCTGGTCGGGCCGCACCGGGACTGGGCCGAGCGCACCTCGGCGGCGCTCGCCCCGCACGCCCTGCCCGGCGGCTACCCGAACCTGCTCGCCCCGCGGGAGACCGACCGCGTCCGGCTGGCCTACGGCGCGAACTGGGAGCGGCTGCGCCGCGCGAAGCGCCGCTACGACCCCCGTGACCTGCTCACCGCCGTGCCCACCCTGCCGCCGTCGGAGCGTTCCGGGTGAGCCGCCGCCGGGAGCACCCGGACGGTGCACGCCGGCGGAGGCGTACGATTCCCGGCGCGCGGTCGCCGTTGCCCGTCGCCACAACGTTCCGGTGCGGTTCCGCCCGCCGGCCCGACGCGCACCGCGCGTCGTTGGACAATTGTTCCGCTGCCTGCAAGGGGTCGGCCCCGAGTCCGACCTGAAGGAGAGACTAGCCTGATGGGCGTGACACGCCGCGCGAAGATCGTCTGCACTCTTGGTCCCGCCACCTCGTCCCCGGAGCGCATCCGGGGTCTCGTCGAGGCCGGCATGAACGTGGCGAGGCTCAACTTCAGCCACGGCAGCCACGCTGACCACGAGGCGGTCTACCGACTGGTCCGGGAGGCGTCCGAGGCGGCCGGTAAGCCGGTGGCCGTCCTCGCCGACCTTCAGGGTCCCAAGATCCGGCTCGGCCGGTTCGCCGACGGCCCGCACGAGTGGCGCACCGGCGACTCGGTCGTGATCACCGGCGACGACATCGTCGGCACCAGGGAGCGGGTCTCCTGCACCTACCGCAAGCTGCCGCAGGAGGTGAAGCCCGGTGACCGGCTGCTGATCGACGACGGCCGCGTCGCCGTCGAGGTCACCGACGTCACCGGCAACGACATCCGCTGCCTGGTCACCGAGGGCGGGCCGGTCTCCAACAACAAGGGCGTCTCGCTGCCCAACGTGGCGGTCAGCGTGCCCGCCATGTCGGAGAAGGACGCCGAGGACCTGCGCTTCTCCCTGGGGCTCGGGGTCGACCTGGTCGCCCTCTCGTTCGTCCGCTCGGCGGAGGACATCAAGCTCGTGCACGGCATCATGGCCGAGGAGGGCGTGTTCCGCCCGGTGCTGGCCAAGGTCGAGAAGCCGGAGGCGGTGGACCACCTGGAGGCCATCGTGCTGGCCTTCGACGGTGTCATGGTGGCCCGCGGCGACCTCGGCGTGGAGATGCCGCTGGACGAGGTCCCGCTGGTGCAGAAGCGGGCCGTGCAGCTGTGCCGGGAGAACGCCAAACCGGTCATCGTGGCCACCCAGATGCTCGACTCCATGATCGAGAATTCGCGACCCACCCGGGCGGAGGCCTCCGACGTGGCCAACGCGGTGCTCGACGGCGCGGACGCGGTGATGCTCTCCGGCGAGACCAGCGTCGGCAAGTATCCGGTGCTGACCGTCAGCACCATGGCCAAGATCGTGACGACCACGGAGGCCGGCTCGATCGGCGTCCCCCGCCTCCAGCACGACCCCCGTACGCACGGCGGCGCGCTCACCGTGGCCGCCTCGTCGATCGCCCGGGCCATCAACGCCAAGGCGCTCGTCGCCTTCTCGCAGACCGGTGACACCGTCCGGCGGCTCTCCCGGCTGCACTGCGACCTTCCGCTGCTGGCCTTCACCCCGGTCCCCGAGGTGCGCAGCCAGCTCGCCCTGACCTGGGGCGTGGAGACCTTCCTGATGCCGTTCGTGGAGCACACCGACGACATGTTCCGCCAGGTCGACCAGGCGCTGCTCGGCCTCAACCGGGCCAACCCCGGCGACTACGTGGTGATCGTGGCGGGCAGCCCGCCCGGCACCCCCGGCTCGACCAACACGCTGCGCGTCCACCAGCTCGGGTCGCTCGTCGACGCCGCGTCGGCGCGGGCGCTGCAGTGAGCGACGGCCGGGTCGCGGTCGGCCAGGCCGCGGTGGACCAGCTGCTGGAGGTCCTGGACCTCGACCCGACCGGGGAGATGACCTTCCGGGGGAAGAGCCCGCCGGTCGGCCCGCAGCGGGTGTACGGCGGTCAGGTCGCCGGCCAGGCGCTGGTCGCCGCCGGCCGCACGGTCGACCCGGAGCGGTTCGTGCACTCGCTGCACGGCTACTTCGTCCGCCCCGGCGACCCGGTCGAGCCGATCGAGTACCAGGTGGAGAACATCCGCGACGGCCGGTCCTTCTCGGTCCGCCGCGCGGTCGCGCTCCAGCACGACAAGCCGATCTTCTTCATGTCGGCGTCCTTCCAGCGGGCCGAGGAGGGGCTGGACCACCAGGCGCCGGCCCCGCCGGACGTGCCCGCCCCGCAGGACGTGCCGACGATGACCGACCGGCTGTCCCGCTACCCCGAGCGGCTGGGCATCTGGGGTCAGATCCCGCGCCCGATCGACGTGCGTTACGTCGGCGAGCCCGGCTGGGTCCGTCCCGGCGACCGGCCCGCCGACCCCCACCAGCGGGTCTGGATGCGCATCGACGGCAAGCTGCCGGACGATCCGCTGCTGCACGCCTGCGCGCTCACCTACGCCTCGGACCTCACCCTGCTGGATTCAGTGCTCTCCGTGCACGGCGAGGTGTGGGGGCCGGGCGGGGTGGTCGGCGCGAGCCTCGATCACGCGCTCTGGTTCCACCGGCCGTTCCGGGCCGACGAGTGGTTCCTCTACGACTGCTGGAGCCCGTCGGCGTCCGGTGCCCGCGGGCTGGCCACCGGCCGGATGTTCACCACCGACGGCCGGCAGATCGCCAGCGCCGTGCAGGAGGGTCTGCTGCGCCGCGTCGGCGCCTGAGGCTGTCGGTCATCCCCGCCGGGCGCGCACCTGAGCACAGGGTGCGTCCGGGGGGGGACGACGGGTCCGGCCGGGCTCCCGTCACCGCTGACGAGCGCGGGGCGGGTCAGGGCTGGTGGATGCCCTCGCCGGCGATCTCGATCTGGACGGTCTTTCCGACCAGAACCCCGCCGCTTTCCAGCGCGACATTCCAGAGCAGGCCGTAGTCCTCGCGGTTGATTTCCGCCGTGGCGCTGAATCCGAAGATGTTCTGTCCGTACGGATCGCGACGAGCGCCACCAAAATTCACCTGAAGGTCGACCGCCCGGGTGATCCCCTTCACCGTCAACTCACCGGTGAGCACGAATCGTCCGGGTGCCGGGTCCGGCTGCGGCGGAAGATTGTGACTTCTGCCTCGTCCGGCGAGTCGATTTCTGCGCAGGCGGGCCCAGTAGAAGATGGGATCGTCGTTGCCCTGCCACCTGATACCCGTGCTTCGATATTCGAGGGTGGGATAACGTTCCACGTCGAGGAAGTCGGCACTCTTCAGGTGCGTGTCCCGGTCGGCGCTCCCGGTGGTGATGCTCGCGGTCTCGATGGTCGCGGTCACCGAGGAGAGCAGCGGGTCCTTCGCCACGAAGATCTGCGCGGTCGCCTCGGCGAATTCACCCCGCACCGGGCTGACCATCATGTGCCGGGACAGGAAACCGATCCGCTTGTGCGCCTGATCGAGACGATAGGTGCCGGCGGCCGGGATGGTCATGCCATCCCAGGTGCGTGTCGCGATATCGGTCATCGTGTGCCTTCCCCCCGAGTCGGACCCGGGTGTTTATCAATGTGCCGATGGAGCCCGCGCAAACGGTCCGACAGTCGTTACTCCCCGCCCAGCATAAGGACGCTTCGGAACAGCTTTTCGGGGCCTACCGTACGGCGGATCATGACGCACTTCACGCGCCCTCGAATGCCTTCCGGCGCCGACCCGGGCAGGCCGGCTTTTCGTCGATGCGTGGCCGATCGGCCGAGGGCCGCCCGCCCCGGCGGCTGACCAGCGGGCTAACCTTGCCGACATGCGTCTCTCCGCCCGGGTCGACTACGCCCTCCGCGCGGCTGTCGAGCTCGCCGCGTCGGCCAGCGGTCCCGGGCGGGGCCGGCCGGTCACGGCCGATCAGATCGCCCGGGCGCAGGAGATTCCGCCGAAGTTTCTGGAGAGCATCCTGCTCCAGCTGCGCCGGGGCGGCATCGTGCACGCCCAGCGGGGCCCGGAGGGCGGCTACTGGCTGGCCCGCCCGGCCGAGGAGATCTCCCTCGCGGAGGTGATCCGGGTGATCGACGGGCCGCTCGCGCACGTACGCGGACAGCGGCCGGAGACGCTCGGCTACCACGGTCCGGCCCACGCGCTCCAGGAGGTCTGGATCGCGCTGCGGGCCAGTGAGCGGCAGATCCTGGAGCTGGTCAGCGTGGGCGACGTGGCGGCGAACGCGCTGCCCGCCCGGGTCACCGAGCTGGCCGCCGACCCGCGCGCCTGGATCTGACCGCCGGCGTCCCATCCACCGATCGGGCACTTGACCCGGGCCGCCCCGTGCCGCATTGTCGACCAAGTCGATAGGAGATGGCGAAAAGTCAGGGGGCGCTCGTGCGCAAGCTGCTGGTCCTCGCTCTGGTCGGGCTCGCCGCGCAATTGATCGACGGCTCACTCGGCATGGCGTACGGGCTGACGTCGTCCACCCTGCTGTTGGTCGCCGGGGTCGCCCCGGCCGCCGCGTCGGCCTCGGTGCACCTGGCCGAGATCGGCACCACGCTCGCCGCCGGGGTGGCGCACTGGCGGTTCGGCAACGTCGACTGGCGGGTGGTGACCCGCATCGCGCTGCCCGGCGCGATCGGCGCGTTCGCTGGCGCCACCCTGCTCAGCTCGATCTCCACCGAGTCGGCCGCGCCGTGGATGGCCGGCATCCTCTTCACGCTCGGCGCGTACCTGCTGGTTCGCTTCGCCCGGCCGCTGCGGACCGACCGGGTCGGTGGGCGGCTGCGCGGGCGTTTCCTGAGCCCGCTCGGCCTGGTCGCCGGCTTCGTCGATGCCACCGGCGGCGGTGGCTGGGGCCCGGTGGCCACTCCGGCGTTGCTGGTCTCCGGCCGCCTGGAGCCGCGCAAGGTGATCGGCTCGGTGGACACCGCCGAGTTCGTCGTGGCCGGCGCGGCCAGCGTCGGCTTCCTGATCGGGCTGGGCAGCGAGGGGTTCCTGCTGCCCACCGTCGCCGCGCTGCTCATCGGTGGGCTCGTCGCGGCCCCGCTGGCCGCGTGGCTGGTGCGCATCGTGCCGGCCCAACTGCTCGGCGCGGCGGTCGGTGGCGTGATCGTGCTGACCAACGCCCGCACCCTGATCCGGTCCGCCGAGCTGGGCGGCCCGGTCGGCCCCGCGGTCTACGCTCTGCTGGCCGCGGGTTGGCTGGCCGCGCTGGTGCTGGCCGTTCGGGCCCTGCGCCGTACCCGCCGGGCCCGCGAGACCGCCGCGAGCGCCGCCGCGAGCGCCGTCGAGGTCTCTCCCGCTTCGTCGGCCGCCGGCACCGCCCCGGCTGAACTGACCGCAACGGGTACGCCCGCCGTCCGCTGAACCCCGCTGCCACCCGCGGTGTCCGCCTCAGCCGCAGCTACCTCTGGTGACCGGCCGTGCGTCCCCATCGGATGCCTGTTCACCCCTTTGCTCTGCTTACCTCCACGCGACACCGCACTGACCTGCGGATTTCCCGGCGGGACGGGCCCAACCCCGGGCACCTCGGTGACCACCGGTAACTGTCGCCTCGGTGTAAGCAGAGCAAAGGCGCGATCCAGGGTGGTCGCGGCGGATGGTGGTCGGGGCGACCGATGGTGAGGCGGCGTCGCCCGCACGGTCGGGCGACCATGGGCTGGCGTCAGGGCGTGAGCAGATCGCCGGCGGCGGCGGCCAACAGGTCCCACGCCTCGTCGACGTGTCGTTCGGCGGTCTGCGGGGAGCCGACCGCCAGCCGCAGCGTGTACCGGCCGGCCACCCGGGTGTGCGTCAGGTGCACCCGCCCGGTGCCGTTCACCCGGGCCAGCAGCTCGGCGTTGGTGTCGTCGTCGGCGCGCAGCCGGAAGCAGACCAGCGAGAACGGGTGCGCCGCGGCCAGCTCGAACCGGTCGTCGGCGCGGAGCCGGTCGGCGAACCGGGCGGCCAGCGCCACCCCGGAGCGGACGTGCGCGCGTAGCCCCTCGGCGCCGTACCAGCGCAGCACGAACCACAGCTTCAGGGCCCGGAACCGGCGGCCCAGCGGCACCTGCCAGTCCCGGTAGTCGATCACCGCGCCGGATTCGGAGGCCGCGTTGCGCAGGAACTCCGGCAGCACGGTCAGCGCCTCGATCAGCTCGCCGCGGTCGGCCACCCAGAACGCGTCGCAGTCGAAGCCGGTGAGCAGCCACTTGTGCGGGTCGAAGCAGTACGAGTCGGCGTACTCCAGGCCTTCGTGCGACCAGCGCAGCTCCGGGCAGACGGCGGCGGCGCCCGCGTACGCGGCGTCCACGTGCAGCCAGATCCCGTACTCGGCGCAGATCGCCCCGATCTCCGGCAGCGGGTCGACGGCGGTGGTGGAGGTGGTGCCGATGGTGGCGACCACGATGGCGGGGATCTCCCCGGCGGCCAGGTCTGCCTCGATCGCGGCGCGCAGCGCGTCCGGCCGTAGTGCCTGGGTCTCCGGGTCCGCCTCGATCGGGCGGACCCCGTCGCTGCCCAGCCCGGCGATCCGCGCCGCCTTCTCGATGGAGGAGTGGCCGTGGACGGAGGTGTACGCGCGGTAGCGCCGGTCGATGCCCGCCTCGCGCCAGCGGCCGCCGCTGGCCCGGTGCAGCGCGGCCAGGGTGGCGACCAGGGTCGCCGAGGAGGCCGAATCCTGGATCACCCCGCCGCCGCTGCCGGTCGAGCGGAACCGCGGCGGGAGGTCCAGCAACTCGGCCAACCAGTCCATCATCACGGTCTCCAGCTCGGTGCAGGCCGGACTGGTGGTCCAGAGCATGCCCTGCACGCCGAGCCCGGAGCTGACCAGGTCGCCGAGCAGGCTCGGGCCGGACGTGTTGGCCGGGAAGTAGCCGAAGAAGCTCGGGTGCTGCCAGTGGGTCAGCCCCGGTACGACGATCGCGTCCAGGTCGGCGAGGACCGCCCCGACCGGCTCGCCGGCGGTGGGCGGGGTGGCCGGCAGGGCGGACGCCACCGTGCCCGGTGGGTCGGCCGGAGTGACCGGACGATGCTCCAGCGTGGCCCAGTAGTCGGCGATCCAGTCGATGACGGCGTGGCCGGCGCGGCGAAACTCGTCGGGGTTCATGTGGGGGGCGCTCACCCGGACGAGTTGATCAGGCATCGTCCGCGGGGGCAAGGGTGGCCGTGCTCAACGGCCACCGAGTCAGCGACAAATGTCGATGTTGCGGTGCGGAAAGCGCTTGCCCTACGATGCGCCTTGAGCCGGATCCGTGAGTTCCAGGGCGTTCACCCCCGACATCAGATCGCTGTCCGCCACCGTCGTGCCGGACCGTCCACCGTGCCGTCCGGGCAGGGCCGATGGACCGCAGCGGTCACCACCGGATCCCCGGAGGCAGTTCATGCACCCGTCCAGACATCGGTTGATCCTGCTCGCCGGCACGACCGCCGCCGCCGTCGCGGCCGGCGCCCTCGGCACGGTCGTCGCCTCGGCCGCCGCCGTCGGCTGCCGCGTCGACTACCAGGTCACCAACCAGTGGCAGGGTGGCTTCGGCGCCAACGTCACCGTCACCAACCTCGGCGATCCCGTCACGGGGTGGACCCTCACCTGGTCGTACACCGCCGGCCAGCAGGTCACCCAGGCGTGGAACGCCACCGTCGCCCAGGCCGGCGCCCAGGTCACCGCCCGCAACGTCGACCACAACGCCGCCATCGCCACCAACGGCACCGCCGCCTTCGGCTTCAACGCCTCCTGGACCAGCGGCAACCCGGCGCCGGCCAGCTTCGCGCTCAACGGCGCCACCTGCACCGGCGCCGTACCCACCAGCGGCCCGACCACCACCGCGCCGCCGACCACCCCACCCCCCACCACCGCGCCGCCACCCTCGGCCGGGGCGGTGCAGATGGAGAACCTGAACCGGGGGCTGATCAGCGTCCGCTCCGGAAGCGGCAACCTCGTCTCCTGGCGGTTGCTCGGCACCGAGACCTCCGGCGTGGCGTTCAACCTCTACCGGGGTTCCACCAGGGTCAACGCCAGCCCGATCACCGGCGCCACCACCTACCTCGACAGCGGCGCGGCGGCCGGCTCGGCGTACACCGTGCGCGCCGTGGTGGGCGGCGCCGAGCAGGCCGCCTCGGCGCCGGCGCTGCAGTTCGGCGGCGGCTACCTGGACGTGCCGTTGCAGGTCCCGCCCGGAGGCAGCACCCCCACCGGGGAGAGCTACACCTACAGCGCCAGCGACGCCTCCGTCGGCGACCTCGACGGTGACGGCAGCTACGAGATCGTGCTCAAGTGGGAGCCGTCGAACGCCAAGGACAACTCCCAGTCCGGCTACACCGGCACCGTGTACGTCGACGCGTACACCCTCGCCGGCGTCCGGTTGTGGCGCCTCGACCTGGGCCGCAACATCCGCGCCGGCGCCCACTACACCCAGTTCCAGGTGTACGACTACGACGGCGACGGGCGCGCCGAGGTGGCCATGAAGACCGCCGACGGCACCCGCTCCGGCACCGGGCAGGTGATCGGCTCCGCGTCGGCGGACCACCGCAACTCCAGCGGCTACGTCCTCGCCGGCCCGGAGTACCTGACCATGTTCGACGGGCGCACCGGCGCGGTCCTCTCCACCGTCACCTACGAGCCGCCGCGCGGCACCGTGTCGTCCTGGGGCGACTCGTACGGCAACCGGGTGGACCGGTTCCTCGCCGGCACCGCGTACCTCGACGGGCAGCGCCCCTCGCTGATCATGGCCCGGGGCTACTACACCCGCGCGGTCATCGCGGCCTGGGACTTCCGCGACGGCACGCTACGCAGGCGCTGGACGTTCGACTCCAACGCCTCCGGCAACGGCGCCGCCGCCGGCCAGGGCAACCACCAGCTCTCCGTCGCCGACGTCGACGGCGACGGCCGCCAGGAGATCGTCTACGGCGCCGCCACGATCGACGACAACGGCCGGCTGCTCTACTCCACCGGCAACGGGCACGGCGACGCCCTACACGTCGGCGACCTCGACCCGAGCCGATCCGGGCTGGAGGTGTTCAAGGTCGACGAGGACGCCAGCAAGCCCAGCTCCTGGTTCGCCGACGCCCGTACCGGCCAGCTCCTCTGGTCCACGCCGGCCTCGGGCGACAACGGCCGGGGTGTCTCCGCGGACATCTGGGCGGGCAGCCCCGGCGCGGAATCGTGGTCGTCGGCGGTCGCCGGGCTGGCCGACACCAGGGGGCGCAACGTCGGCCGCAAGCCGTCGTCGGCGAACTTCCTCGCCTGGTGGGACGGCGACCCGGTGCGGGAGCTGCTCGACGGCACGAAGATCGACAAGTACGGCACCGGCGGCGAAACCCGGCTGCTCACCGGCAGCGGCGTGGCGTCCAACAACGGCACGAAGTCCACGCCGGCGCTCTCCGGCGACATCCTCGGCGACTGGCGCGAGGAGGTGATCTGGCGGACCACCGACAGCCGGGCGTTGCGCATCTACAGCACGCCCACCCCGACCAGCATCCGGATCCACACGCTGATGCACGACCCGCAGTACCGGGTGGCGATCGCCTGGCAGAACACCGCCTACAACCAGCCGCCGCATCCGGGGTTCTTCCTCGGCGACCAGATGGCCGCTCCGCCCACCCCGAACATCTACCTACGCTGAGCTGACCCCGGGCGGCCCCGAGTGGGGTCGCCCAGGGTGGCAGGCACCGGGCCGCAGTCGCGGAATCCGCTCAGCTGCGGCCCGGTGCGCCACACCGCGGCATACCCCGACCCGTCCCGACCGGGGATGCCGTACCACCACCGGCACCTACGTTAGGCACCGTCCGGGTCGCCGGGGTGACGTCGACGTGAAGATCGTGTTTCACGCCGTCCGGTGCAGGCCGCCCGCCACCTTCTCGGCGATCAGCTCGTACGAACGCACCCGGTCCCGCACGTCGTAGACCAGCGTGGTCAGCATCAGCTCATCCGCGCCGGTGCGCTCGATCAGGTCGGTCAACTGCCGGCGTACCGTCTCCGGCGAACCCATCGCCTGACCGTCGCGGCGCTGCTCCACGAACTCACGCTCGATCTCGTTGTACGGGTACGCCGCCGCCTCCTCGGGCGTGGAGAGGGGCTCCGGCCGGCCGGAGCGCAGCTTCAGGAACGACAGTGCGCTCGGCCCGGCCAGCCACTCGGCCCGCTCGTCGGTCTCCGCGCACACCGCGTTGACCGCCACCATCGCGTACGGCTTGTCCAGCCACTGCGACGGGCGGAAGTTCTGCCGGTACAGCGCCAGCGCCGGCAGGGTGTTCGCCGAGCTGAAATGGTGCGCGAAGGAGAACGGCAGCCCGAGCAGGCCGGCCAGTTGTGCACTGAAGCCGCTGGAGCCGAGCAGCCACACGGCCGGCTGCTCACCCCGCCCCGGGGTGGCGATGATCTGCCCCGGCCGCTCGCCGCTGAAGTAGTTCATCAGGTCGGCCAGCTCACGCGGGAAGCCCTCGGCGGAGAGCCCCTTCATGGTGCGGCGCAGCGCCAGCGCGGTCACCTGGTCGGTGCCCGGCGCGCGGCCGATGCCCAGGTCGATCCGGCCGGGGTGCAACGCCTCCAGGGTGCCGAACTGCTCGGCGACCACCAACGGCGCGTGGTTGGGCAGCATCACGCCGCCCGACCCGAGCCGGATCGTCGAGGTGTTCGCGGCCAGGTGGGCGAGCAGCACGGCCGGAGCGGAGCTGGCGATTGCCGGCATGTTGTGGTGCTCGGCCACCCAGAAACGGTGATAGCCCAGCTCCTCGGTGCGCCGGGCCAACTCGGTGGTGGCCTCCAGCGCGGCGCCGGCGGTGGTGCCCTTGGCGACCGGAGCAAGATCAAGAACAGACAACGGTACGGTGATCACACGATCTGCCAACCCGTTAGCGGACGGATTTGTTCCGCTTGGCCGGCATTTTCCGGTCGCGGCTCAGCCCATCCCGCGCGCCTGCTCGAAGATCAGGCTGGTCTGGGTGTGCTGCACCACCGGATCCACGGCGAGATGATCCAGCACGAAGTCCCGCAACGCGTCCCCGGACGCGGCCCGCACGTGCAGCACGTAGTCCTCCGCGCCGGCCACGTGGAACACCGACACCACCCCGGGCAGCCGCACCGACCGGGCCCGGAACGCGTCCACCGCCGCCCGCTCGTGCGCCGTCAGCCGCACCGACACCAACGCCTGCAACGGCAGGCCCAGCGCCGCCGGGTCGACCTCGGCGTGAAACCCGCGGATCGCGCCGCGCTCGCGCAGCACCCGGGTACGGGTCAGGCACGTCGAGGGCGCCACCCCCACCCGCTCCGCGAGCGCATTGTTCGGCAACCGGCCGTCCGCCGCCAACTCAGTCAGGATCGCGCGATCTACCTCGTCCAGGGCCGGATACGGCCGCACATCGTTCGGCTCAGGGGGCATCCCGCCATCCTCGCCCGAATCCTTAAACGAAGCCAGGGTCAGCGACAGAATTATCTTCCGAGCCATTGCCTGGTTCGCTGCGGATGTTCGACGCTACCGGCATGACGATGGTGGACACGACAGCCGTACACGCCGGCCGCGACGACCTGCGGGCGCTCGGCGTCCACGTGCCGCCGATCGACCTGTCCACCACCAACCCGCTGCCCTCGGTCGACGCCGGCGGAGACGCCTACGAGCAGCTCGCCACCGGCGGCCTCCTTCCCGCCGAGGGCAGCGCCGTCTACCAACGGCTGTGGAACCCGACGGTGGCCCGCTTCGAGACCGCCCTCGCCGAACTGGAAGGCACCGCCCAGGCCGTCGCCTTCGCCAGCGGCATGGCCGCGCTCACCGCCACCCTGCTCGCCGCCGCCCGCGACGGCCACCGACACATCGTCGCTGTCCGCCCGCTGTACGGCGGCACCGACCACGTGCTCGCCACCGGGCTGCTCGGCACCACCGTCACCTGGGCCCGCCCCGACGAGGTCGCCGCCGCCATCCGCCCGGACACCGCCCTGGTCATCGTCGAGACACCGGCCAACCCCACCCTCGACCTGGTCGACATCGCCGCCATCGCCACCGCGGCCGGCGACGTCCCGCTGCTGGTCGACAACACCGTCGCCACCCCCGTGCTGCAACAACCAGCCCGGCACGGCGCCGCACTCGTGCTGCACAGCGCCACCAAGAGCATCGGCGGGCACGGCGACGTCCTCGCCGGCGTCGTCGCCTGCGACGCCGACTGGGCCACCCGCCTACGCCAGGTCCGCGCGGTCACCGGCGCGATCCTGCACCCACTCGGCGGCTACCTGCTGCACCGCGGCCTCCAGACCCTGCCCCTGCGCGTCCGCGCCCAGCAGGCCACCGCCGAGAAACTCGCCGGCTGGCTCGCCGACCACCCGGCCGTACACCGCGTGCACCACCCGTCGGTGCACGACCCGGCGGCGCTGGTCGGCCGGCAGATGGCCGGACCCGGCAGCCTGCTGGCCTTCGAGGTACGCGGCGGCGCGCCCGCCGCGGCCGCCGTCGCCGGCGCCTGCCGGCTGATCACCCACGCGGTGTCCCTCGGCGGCGTGGACACCCTGATCCAGCACCCCGCCTCGCTCACCCACCGGCCCGTCGAGGGCGACGCGAAACCCGACGCCGCGCTGCTGCGCCTCTCGGTCGGACTGGAGGACCCCGAGGACCTGCGCGCCGACCTCGCCCAGGCGCTCGCCATCCTCGGCTGACCGCCCCGGTCGGCTCAGCTCAGATCGCGGTTCGCCAGCACCCGCCGGGGGGAGCCCTGCCGAGCCACCCGTAGCATCGCCCGGCCCAGCCCGTCGGTGGTGGTGACCTGGTTCGGCAGTAGCCGGCGCAACACCGGAAAGAGCGGGCGGGTGATCGCGTACCCGATCCGGTACGCCCGGGTCTTCGACACCACTCCGTGGGTCGGCTGGATGAAACCGGGCCGCGCGGCGTAGCCGTTGGGCAGCAGGTCGAGGATCGCGTTCTCGGTACGCCCCTTGACCCGCGCCCACATCACCCGGCCCCGCCCGGTGGAGTCGGTGCCGACGCCGGAGACGTAGATGAACGTCACGCTCGGGCTCACCTCGGCCAGCAGCCGCGCCGCCGCGAGGGGGTAGTCGTAACTGATCCGGGTGTAGGCGGCCTCGTCGAGGCCCAGCGAGGAGACGCCCAGGCAGTAGAAGCAGGCGTCGACGCCGGTCAGCTCGGCGCGCACCGCCTCCAGCTCGCCGACGTCGGCCACGGTGAGCTCGCGCAGCTTGGGATGCCGCTGCCCGGTCGGCCGCCGGCCCACGGTCAGCACCTCCCGCACGTCGCCGGCGAGCAGACATTCACGCAGCACGCCCTGGCCGACCATGCCGGTCGCGCCGAAGATGACCACCCGCATCAGTTCCCACCCCTAGCTGATCAACTGGTTGGTTGCCGACTGCCGAAACCGGCGGTCAGGACTTCGGACCGACGTGCCGGTCCAGCTCGGCGACCGCCTCGCGCCGCGCCACCGACAGCGAGTTGCGCCGGTTCATCCGCCAGGCGATGCTGAGCAGGTCGAGCGCCCACTGGCAGAGGCCCATGATGTCGGTCGACTCGTTGGTGAACATGTAGCGCGGGTAAACGTAGTCCTTGCCGCGGACGGTCACGCGGTTGGCGAACCGGCAGCCGTCCGAGTGGAACAGCCCACGGAGAAAGTCGCCGGGGTGGCCTTCGATGATCGGCCGCTGCCAGTCGGCGAGGACGATCGGGCGTTGGTGCTTCTTGCCGGGACCGTGCTGGGGGAGCAGGCAGGGCCAGTGGCTCCCGTAACTCTGCACGCCGACGCAGCCCTGCTTCTGCACCCGTTGGACCTTCGCGGCGAGCACGGCTCGCATGGCGACGTCGCACGCCTCGATCAGTCGGGGCCACGCGTCGGAGCAGTAGACGCGCAGGACTGGCACGCGCGCCGTCGTCACCAGGTGGCCGTCGCCGAAGTACAGGCCGAGCAGGTAGGCATAGGCGCCCGGGTCTGTCGGACTGTCGACACCGTCGCGGCATCGGAAACATCGAAGTTGCGTGCCCTGTAGCTTCGCCTCGGGCCGGTCGTTGCCCCAGTGCCAGACGGTCCGATAGGGCAGACCGACTGCACGAGCGGTGTCTGCGACGGTGCCGCCGGCAAGGAGGAGCCGCCGTGCACGGGCGCGGATCTCAGGTGGATGCACGAAAACAGCTTCGAGTATCCGTACGACGATTTTGGTGCCCTCGGTGGGATTCGAACCCACACTGTATGCAGTTTGAGTGCATTGCCTGCTGCCAGTTGGGCTACGAGGGCGCTTCCCTGATTCGGCCCTGACAGGATACCCACTACGCTGAGGGCGGTGACACCCGGCTGGGCGGGTGTCGGGTTCTGACTGGTGGGGGTAGGGCTGGTGGCCGAGACGCCGACGGATGCCGAGCGCAGGCGGGTGCTGATCGCCGAGGACGAGGCGCTGATCCGGCTGGACCTGGCCGAGATGCTGGTCGAAGAGGGCTACGAGGTGGTGGGGGAGGCCGGCGACGGCGAGACCGCCGTCCGCCTCGCCGAGGAGTTGAAGCCCGACCTGGTCATCCTCGACATCAAGATGCCGATCATGGATGGGCTGGCCGCCGCCGAGCGCATCGCCGGCGCCCGGATCGCGCCGGTGATCATCCTGACCGCGTTCAGCCAGCGTGACCTGGTGGAACGGGCTCGGGCGGCCGGCGCGATGGCGTACCTGGTGAAGCCCTTCCAGAAGAGCGACCTGGTCCCGGCGGTGGAGATCGCGCTGTCGCGCTACTCGGAGGTCGCCGCGCTGGAGGCGGAGGTCGCTGGCCTGACCGACCGCCTGGAGATCCGTAAGACGGTGGAGCGCGCCAAGGGCGCGCTGATGACCACGTACGGGATGACCGAGCCGCAGGCGTTCAAGTGGATTCAGCGCACGGCGATGGATCACCGGATGACCATGAAGGAGGTCGCGGAGCGGATCCTCGCCGAGACCGCCGGCGGCGAGGTGACCCAGCCGACCGTCTGATCGCCGCCGCTCTTCGGTGGCGACGGGCGCGTCGGTTTCGGGCGTACCCCCGGGATCGGGGACCGCCGCGCGGCGCCTTCGGGGAATAGCATCGACCCGTGACCGTCCGACGGGTGCTCGCGGTGTTCGGCCTCTTCGCGCTGCTGGTCTCCGGGTGCGACGGTTCAGCCGAGCCGTCCGGCGGCGCCTCGACCGGCGCCGGGCCGACCGTCGCCGTCGCGCCGGCGCTCCGGCCGGGGTGGCAGCCGCTGACGTTGCCGGCGCCGCCGGGTGGCGCGGGCCGCCTGTTGCTCCGGGACGCGGCGGCCTGCGCGGGCCGCTGGTTCCTGGTCGGTGGTGTCGCCGACGCCGGTGGCGGCACCCGTCCGGCGGCCTGGACCAGCGTGGACGGTACGAGCTGGACGGTCGTGCCGGTGCGGGCGGATTCCTTCTACGGCCGGCAGAACGTGCTCTCGTCGGTGGCCTGCCGCGACGGTAAGGCGGCGGTGATCGGTGCGAAGACCGGTGGGGCGCACGGCTATCCGCGGATCAGCACCTGGCGGCCGCTGTCGGATGGCGCGCTGGGCGAGGTGCAGGCGTCGTTCGAGACGTACGGCGGGCCGACGGCGGTGAACGTGTCCCGGTTGGCGGCGGGCGCGCCGGGCTGGCTGATCGTCGGCAACCGTTCGGCGGGTGCGGCGTCGTGGGTGTCGTCGCCGCCGGCGGCGGAGTTCGCGCTGGTGGAGGGGGCGCCGGAGCTGGCCAGCGACGCGGTCGGGGTGACCTGGGCGTTCGATGCGGTGGCGGCGCCGCCGGGTTGGCTGGCGGTGGGTGGTCTGCTGCCGGCCGGCCGGATCGACCGGGATCCGGCGGTGTGGTCGTCGCCGGACGGGCGGTCGTGGCGGCGCACGGTGCTGCCGGGCGGTCCGGAGTACGAGGAGTTGCAGCGCGTGGCGCTGGTCGGCGGGGTGCCGGTGGCGGTCGGTCTGCGCGGGTCGACGTTCGGCGCGTGGCGGCAGGAGGCGGCGGGCTGGGGGTCGGCCCTGGCTCTTATACACC
>NZ_RCVI01000289.1:0-21483 GCF_003667455.1 Micromonospora sp. CV4
CTGGCAGAACGCACGCCGTTCTCCCGCCCATAGTTCTGACCTTCGACAAGCCAGAACCTAGGCAGGACAACGGCGTGCGCCATCAACGACGCGCCCAACCACCCACAGACACGTCACAAGACCCATATTTATGACTCACCGGTATACCGCCCACCACAGTCACCACCGCCGAGCGTGGCGCGCGGACCCGGCAGCCCCCGAGAGCGGGCATTGTCAGATGGTGCGGTCGGGCACCGCGCAGCCGTCCGGGGCGCACAGACCCTCGGCGTCGGTGACGACCGGAAGCGGCCGCAGGCTGGCGTGGCCTTCGGCCCACGCCTTGCTGATCACCGCCAGCAGGTCGTCGGTGCCGATGGCACCGGGGACGGCGAAGCGGCCGTCGAACACGAGGAACGGCGCGCCCCGGGCGCCGAGGCGCTCGGCCTCGCGCTGGTCAGCCGCCACGCGGGTCCGGTAGCGGCGGCTTCGCAGGGCCTCGGCGGCCCCGGCGCGGTCCAGGCCCACCTCGCCGGCGAAGTCGAGAACCTCCGCGGCCGTCCACAGCTTTCGGGCCTGCCCGAAGTGCGCGCGGAACATCGCCGTCCAGGTCTCGTTGCCACGGCCCTGGTCCGCCGCGTAGGCGAGCAGCTCGTGGGCGAAGTCGGTCGGGCCGAGCGTGCGGTCGACCGCCCGGTAGGGCGTCAGGCCCTCCGCCTCGGCGGCTCGCTCGATCGGCCGCAGGACCCGGTCCACGGTCGTCGTGGGCGCCCCGGCCATCTCGATCAGCTTCACCTGACTGACACCCGCACGCGGCAGGTCAGGGTGCAGCTGGAAGGACCGGTGGATCACCTGCACGTCGTCGCCGTGCTCGAACCGGTCCAGCGCCAGGTGCAGCCGGTGATCCATCAATCCGCAGTACGGGCAGACGATGTCCGACCAGAACTCGATCTTCATTGCGCTCCCCCTCGATTCTTACTTCCTGTTCGTAGCCCCATGATGCATTAGTATCGGAGAGCCACAAAAGGCACATTCATGTGCGTAGCGATCGGGCGACGGACAGGCGGCGGCGATGAGCGCAGACGATCTTCGACGGAGACGAACCAACGTCCGGGCGAACGTCCGGAAGGCGCCGGGGCCCTGCGCGCACTGGAAGGACGAGGACGCCGACTTCATCCGTGAGGTCCTGGACCTCGTCGGCGACAAGTGGAGCGTGCTGATCATCGGCACCCTCGCCGACGGCCCCACCCGCTACTCGCATCTGGCTGACGCCATCCCCGGCATCTCCCAGCGCATGCTGACCCTGACCCTGAAGCACCTGCAGCGCACGGGGCTCGTCAGCCGGACCTCGTACCCCGAAGTCCCGCCCCGCGTCGAGTACGCCCTCACCGACCTCGGCACCTCGCTGCTGTCCACCGTCCTGGCCCTGGCGGACTGGTCCGCCGACCACCACGCCGAGATCCGCCGCCACCAGACCGCGTACGACAGCGGCACCGCGCCGTAGGCCCGCGACGGCGCCCGTCCGTGCTGTCGCCATCGGGGGACTGTCCCGGTTCCACCGTCCTATCGATGATGTGGATGTAACGATGGGAGGCGTGGGAGCTGCGAAAACTACTGCTATGCCGGCTATCTCGCCGCTGGGCGGCGAGCCGATCAAGCGCGCCGATGCCGAGCGGCTGGCGGGGGTGCTGAAGGCATTCGCCGATCCGGCCCGGCTGCGACTGCTCAGTCTGATCCAGTCCGCTCCGGAGGGCGAGGCGTCGGTGAGTGACCTCACCGCGCCGCTTGGGCTCTCCCAGCCGACCGTGAGTCATCACCTCAGGATCCTCACCGAAGCTGGCCTGCTGGAGCGCGAGAAGCGCGGCGTCTGGGCGTACTACCGCCTGGTGCCGTCCGCGATCGCCACGATCGCCGACCTGCTGACGCCGCCCCGCAAGCGGCCGACGAAGAGGACCCGCTGAGCGGGGAAGTCAACCGACGCTGATCGGCCCGGCTTCCGTGCGGAAAGTGGACCGGGCCGTCACTGGCACCTGGGCGACAGTGCTGGCGGCGCTTCGCGGCTAGCCTCCCGGCATGGGAGACACCGCCAACCTCGCGGCCGCCGGTGACGCGGTACGGCACCTGAGTGGCCTGCTGGCGGATGTCTGGCTGGCGGTGGACGCTCCGGACCACGTCGGCGGGCGGTGGGTGGAGCTGTGCCGCGGGTCGCCGGTCAGTCCGGTGTTCGTCTGCGTCGACGCCATGAGCAACGTGCTGCACGTGCGATATCTCGGCCCTGAGAACCTCTCCATCGTCTACCTGCCCGGCTGGTACTACGAGGTGGCGACGGCCGCCGCGCTGGGCCGACCGCTCGGCGCCTCCGCCACGACTGTGCTGGACTTCGCGACCGCGCTTCCGCTCGCCTTCGACCTGACCGTCGACCACCGGATCCGGGACGCGGCCCAGAGCGTCACGACCGCGCCGGGCCGCGAGCCGATCGAGTACGAGCCGCTCGCTTTCGGCTACGCGTTCGCGCCCGCGCACGGCTTCGCCATCACCGACACGCCGCCGGGCACCGACCCGGTGACCGGCCCGTCGGTGATCTTCCACTGGAGTGCGATGTCGCTGCGGGTCGCCGCGGCACCCGGCGTCACCTTCGAGCAGCGACCCCTGCTGAGCGCCACCGCCCTGAGCGTCGTCCGGGCGGCCCACCAACCGGGCGAGGGCACCGTCACCTGCGATCAGGCGCTCCGCTTCGAGTTCGAGCGGCATCGACATCCGATGACGCTGCCGCCGCTCGGCGCGCCGCTGCGCCCCGTACCGCTGGCGGAGCCGGACATCGTCGCGAACGCCGTGGCCATGAGCCGGGCCCTCGGCGAACCGCGACCCGTGGCGGTGCAGGAGACCCGCCCGGACGGCGTCGACCTGGTGCTGCTGAAGCCCGACCTGCGCCGGCCACCTCGGGGAACCCCGTGGAGCTGGCAGCCGACCTGGCTGGTCGAGGCGGCGAAGGTCGTCGACGACGCCGTGTTCGCGATCCTGATGAGCCTGCTCGACACCTACGTCCAGTGGCTCGGCGGGCTGCCGGAGACGGCGCCGGTGCCGATCCGCATCCGCCTCGATCCGGCGAGCGGGACGGACCGCTTCGCCTATCGACTCGACTATCTGGATCCGGACGGCGACCCGTCGGCCGAACCGCCGGACGAGACCGCGACCTTCGCACCGTGCTTCCGGTTGACCGTGGTCCGCACCACGAACGTGCGGGTCGTGCTGGACCTGCCCCTCGGCGCGACCGGTGAGTCGGACATCGCCGGCATCGTCCAGTACCGCGAGAAGGTCGTCCCCCACTTCGACGACGTGCCGCTGATGATCGCCGACGACGAGGTCGACACCGAGGGCCTCCTGGAGCCACGGCCGGCGACGATCGAGGAGATCCTCCACATCGTCGTCACGCTCGGCGAGTTCGTTCCGTTCCCACCCCTGCAGGTCGGGTACGACCTACGCGACCTGGGCAGCGTCGCGTCGTACGTGCTGACCGGGAAGAACCTCTACGGCGAGCCGATGAGCGGCCTCGAAGCCGCGGTCACCCTCGGCGGGGTGCTCGTTCCCGAGGTCGCCGAACGGGTGGTCGGCTCGCTGCTCGCCTCGGGCCGGCGGGTCACCACCCTCGGCGACGATCCCACGCGGCGCCTGCGGGAGGCGGCGGAGGCCACGGTGCCCGACGACGCGGCGCTGGCCCGTTCGCTGATCGAACGCGTCGAGGGCGGCCGGCGATGACGCGCCCGCCGGCCGGCGTCGGCCCGTCCATACCGGAGCGGCTCGCGCTGCTGGGCCAGCTCCAACGCATGACCCCACAGGCCCGGGCGCTCCTGCGGCCGGACATCGCCGCGCCCGCCTTTCTGCGCGACCCCGAGCAGCTCATCGACCCCTCCGGCGTCTGCCTCCGGTCCGGCTTCCTGCAGCACGCCTTCGAGGCTGCGCGCCGCGACGTCCCGACCTTGACGATGGAGGGGTTCCTGGCCAGCGGAGACCACGGCTCGCTGCTGCGCGGTGTCGTCGACGCGATGCTCGGCGAGGCGTCCGCGACGCTGCTGCGCACATCGGATCCCGCGCGCTACGTCGACGCGCTGCGACGCGCCTACGCCAGCTTCAGGACGGCCCCGCCGCCGTTCGACGGCGGCGTGTCCTACGGCTCCTACCGATACCACGAGGGTTTTCACGTCGAGTTGCCCGACGACCTGAACGTCACGCCGATGAACGCTCCGGTCGGCCCGGACCCGCGTTACCCCGCCTACGGTGGCGTGGTCACGGCCCGCGGCCACCGCTCGATCGGCATGGTGCTGGCGTCGCGGGTCTGGGACCGGGAGATCCCGCTGACCGCGCGGGGTCCGGACCTGTTCCGCGAGCTGCACGTGCGCAGCTCCGACGAGCTGCATGCCTGGGACTACGACCCCGATCTGCTGATGTCCGAGGTGCAGGTCGCGCACATGATCTCGACCGGGGACGCCCCGATCTACCGCTTCTCGTTCGAGCCGGGTCCGCCCAGCGTCCGGACCGCCGAGCAGTCCCGGTGGGAGCTAGCGGCCCGGTTGGAGGACGAGCGGATCCTGACCGTCGACAACGCCGAGCTCCAGCGGTTGTGGGACCACCACGGCCGCAGCGCCACCCGCCCGCGCGGAGATCCGTCGGACCTGCGCAGCCGCTACGGCCGCGATCCGTACTACCGACTGTCCCGGGACGAGCTGTTCGAGACCGCCATGCGACTTCCGTCGGCGCGCAACGTGGCCATCCGTGTCTACGAATGGGAGCACGCGAGGCCCCAGCGGTTCATCAGGGAGATGCAGCGTTGGGTCCGGACGTTGCGCAGGAAGCTCGACGAGGACTTCTGGAGCAGTCGGCTGTCCATGCTGACCGGGGCGAGCGAGCCGGGCAACCTGCACCTGCTCTCCCCACGGGACCACGCACTGACCGACGTCTACGCCGGGCGGATGATGGGCGGCAGCACCCGGCTCGACCGCTGGGGCAACCGCGTGGTCCCGACCGTGGCGGAAGAAGACGCCTACGACTATGCGGCGCGCGCACAGGACTTTCTGCTTCCGTCCGGCGCGACCATGGAGCCCTTCCCGTTGACCGACATCGCCCGGGCGACCGAGCCGGTCATCGCGTTCGACCAACGGACCCTCGCCGAACTCATGGCGGCCCTCCAGGACGACGAATGGCAGGCGGCGCTGGCCTCGACACCCGAGGCGGCCGCGGCCTGGAACCGGCTCGCACAACGGCTCAACGGCCAGGTCGACGGCTACGGCATGCCGACCGCGCTGCACCTGCCTCAACTCTGACTGGAGGATCGGCCATGCCGGCAACACCAGAGGCCACGCTCCGCTTCGTGCAGCTGTGCCGCGCGGGCGACCCCGCGGCCACCGAGGGCCACAGTTGCTCCACCGGACCGAAGATCCTCGGGCCGGTCCTCGACTTCCGCGACGACTGGTCGCCGCAGGTCCGGAACGCGCTGGCCAACCGCGACGTCGAGCAGGCCCAGGCACTGTACGCCGCCCGGCGCAAGGAACAGGACGACCGTCTCGAGGACCTCGGGCGGCTGGCCCTGACGCTGCTGCGGCGCGCCGCTGTCGACTCACACCTCACCGTCGGCAAGCTGCGCCGCGTCGTCGATGAGTGGGCCGCCGAGCGGCAGATGACGTCGGAACAGTTCGTCGGCACGGTCGCCGCCCTCACCCGCTGGACCGTCGACATGGCGGCGCTGGGCCGGTTCCTGGGCCGGCCGCGCGGTGCGGCGTCGACCGTCCTCGTGCGCCTGCTGCGCGGCATCACGCTGATCCGCCTCGCCCAGAGCGACGCCGAGGACACCTGCCGGGTCCGCCGGCTGATCAGCGCCCGCGACCTGGAACTTCCGCCCGCACCGAAGCCGGCCCCGCAGGCCGACGTCGACATCGGGCAGGCCCAGCAGTTCGCCGACCTGGTCATCCACGCGGGGCGGCTGCTCGCGCGGGCACGTGTCACCGGTAACCCGGATCCGACGCTCGCCGACGTGCAGGCGGCCGGTTTCGCCGACCTCGGCCCGGCCGTCGAGGCGACGTCCCGTGCGTCCGCCGAACTCGGCGCGCCAGCCACCGCCAAACTGCGCGCCCTCCGCAAGCTCTTCGACAGCGAACGCGAGGCTGCGCGCCGGCGCGTGGACCGGCGGGCCGACCCGGCGGGACGGGTGGTCGAGGGCGGCCCCATCGACATCGACGACGACATCGAACACATTCCGCCCCGCGTACCCGTGCTGAGCGCGCAGGCGCAGGTCGCCGGCCGTGGCGACCTCATGGTCATCCGGACCGTGCACCTGCGCTACGACCTCGGTGAGATCTCGCACGTCGAGAACGTGTTGGCCAGCGAGCTACGCGGGCGCACCCACGTGGTCGACACCAGCACCCGGGAGTCGGTCACCACGTCGACCCAGTCGATCGCCGAGACCACCCAGGAGCTGGAGACCACCGAGCAGAACAGCCTCGACCGCGCGCTCACCACCGCCGCCACCCAGAGCACCTCGATGTCGCTGGGGGTCAGCGTCTCCGGCGGATTCGGCCCGGTCCAGGCGGGCGTCGACATCAACGCCGACCGGTCCACGACCACCGCCAGCAGCATGAGTTCGGCCGTCTCGTACTCCAAGACCCTGACCGAGCGGGCCACCGAGCTGCTGCGCAGCGAGGTCTCCGAGCGCCGCAGCATCACCAGCACGACCCGGGTGACCGAGACCAACGATCACCGGTTCGACAACGCCGGCGGGTCGGCGAACATCACCGGCATCTACCGCTGGCTGACCAAGGTCGACCAGGCGCAGGTCTACAACTACGGCGAACGGCTGCTGCTCCAGTTCGTCCTGCCCGAGCCGGCCGCGGTGCTGGTCCACCTGGCGCAGCAGACCACCGACGAGGGCGCGGTCGCCAAGCCCGCCGGCTGGTTCCTCGACGTCGCCGACCTCAACGAGGAGAACTACGCCGACAAGGCCGCGCGCTGGGACGTGGTCGGCGTCGAACCACCACCCGAGGAGGAGGTGTCGGCCACCCTCACGTTCGCCGACCCGCCGGCGCGGCCGTTCGACTACTCGCAGAACTCCACCGACAAGTCCCAGCCCGAGTGGGGCTACAGCTCGTACGTCGGCGAGGTCATGGTGCCGACCGGCTACCAGGCGACCGAGGCGTACGTGACCACCACGTGGGGTCTGGAGGAGGGCGAGTACACCGCCGAGGAGGGCAGTCCGCCGCAGGCGGTACAGATTGCGATCGGGGAGAACCGGGTCGTCGACAACGACACCACCGACGGCGAGACGGTCGTCCGCCTCGACCACGTACTCCCCGGGTCGTTGCCCGTCGGGATCAGCGCCGACCAGCGCGGCGGCCTCACGGTCGTGGTGCGGGTGCGCTGCGAACGCACCGACGCCGCCTACGAGGCGTGGCGGCTGCGCGCGTACGAGACGATCCGCGCCAGCTATCTGGCGCAGCTGGCGGCCTACGAGAACGACCAGCGCCTCCGGCTGGCCCGCGCGGTGTACCGCTCGGAGCAGCCCTCAGAGGTCAACCGGCGGGTCGAACAGCTGGAACTGAAGCGGGCCTGCCAGAGCGTGCTCTTCGGTCACGAGTTCGACCAGTTCGGCAGTCTGACGTTCGCGCCCGACGACGCCCCCCGCATCAACCGCCTTGAGATCGACGCGGAGGCGAACCAGATCCAGTTCGCCGAGGATCTCTTCGACTGGGAGAACATGGTCTACCTGTTCTACCCGTACCAGTGGGCCGGCCGAGAGCGGTGGGCGACGCTCCGGACCCGGACCAGCTCCGACCCCGTCCACGAGGCGTTCCTGCAGGCCGGAGCTGCCCGGGTGACGGTGCCGGTCCGCGCCGGCTACGAGCACGCCGTCGGGACGTACCTGGAAACCTCGCAGATCCCGGCGCTGACCCCGCGTCCCTGGCGGGACGGCGGGAATCCGTACCCACCGATCGAGGACCTGATCGGCGACGCCCTCGACCGCCCGGGAGAGGAGATCGCCGTCGACGAACCCTGGGAGGTCCCCACGCCGACGGCGCTGATCTATCTGCAGACGGGAGCCGACCTCAATCCGTAGCCCGCCTGAGGGGTCGACCGACCCCGGTCTCTCCGGGAACCGCCCCGCTGCGCACCCTCCGGTCACCGATCGGGGTCGCCACCGTCCTCGGACGGCGGCGACCCCGGTCGTACGGCCAGGACGTCAGCGCCGGTCGACCGGCCCGGTCCGTGCGGTGTCGACGGACACCTGGTCGAAGGCGGGAGCACCGTCGACCGCGTCGGCGGCGACGGCCGTCGACGTCGCGGCGTCCGGCAGGTCGAGGCTGGTCCGCAGGGTGACCGGCTTGAGCAGGAGCGCGGCGATGACGCCGACCACCGCGATGGCGGCGGAGATGAGGAAGATGTGCCCGGTGGCGTCGCCGTACGCGGCCCGGACGATGTGCTGGATGCCGTCGGGCAGCGCGGTGATGTTGAGGTTGCTGCTGCCCCCCGCGCTGTCCGAGGCGGGGATGCCGGCGGCGGCGAGGTCGCGGGTGATCTGGTCGGTGACCCGGTGGGCGAGGACCGCGCCGAGCACCGAGACGCCGATGGTGCCGCCGAGCGACCGGAAGAACGCGACGCTGGAACTCGCCGCGCCGATGTCCTTGAGGGAGACCGTGTTCTGGACGGCGAGGACGAGGTTCTGCATGGTCATGCCGACGCCGGTGCCGACGATGAACATGGCGGCGCCGACCAGGATGAGCGACGTCTCGTGGTCGATGGTGCCGAGCAGTGCGAACCCGGCCACCAGGATGATCGAACCGGCGACGATGTACGGCTTGATCCTCCCGGTCCGGGTGATCAGCCGGCCGGCGATGATCGAGGAACCGAGGACCCCGGCCATCATCGGAATGGTGAGCAGGCCTGCCTCGGTCGGGCTGTAGCCGCGGCCGATCTGGAAGTACTGGCCGAGGAAGACGGCACCGCCGAACATGGCCATGCCGACCGCGAGGCTGCCGAGGATGGCCAGCGCGGTGGTGTGCTGACGCACGATGCTGAGCGGGACGACCGGCTCGGCCGCCCGCGACTCGACCCAGACCGCGAGGGCGAGCAGGAGGAGCGAGCCGCCCACCATGGCGGCGGTCTGCCAGGAGGCCCAGGCGAACGAGCCGTCGACGAAGGAGATCCAGATCAGCAGCAGGCTGACGCCGGCGGCGATCAGGCTGGCGCCCAGGTAGTCAATCTTGACGTTCTCCCGCCGCATGGTCGGCAGGTGCAGGGTGGCCTGGAGCAGGATCAGCGCGATGATGGCGACCGGCACGCCGACGAAGAAGCACCAGCGCCAGCCGAGCCAGGACGTGTCGACGATGAGGCCGCCGAGCAGTGGGCCGCCGACCGTCGCGACCGCCATGACGCCGCCGAGGTAGCCGTTGTAGCGCCCCCGCTCGCGGGGCGGAATCATGGCGGCGATCGCCACCTGGACGAGGGCCTGCAGACCTCCGACCCCGATGCCCTGGAACGCGCGGGCGGCGATGAGCTGACCGGCGCTCTGCGAGAAGCCCGCGACGACGGAGCCCAGCAGGAAGACCACGATGGCGACCTGGATGAGGACCTTCTTGTTGAACAGGTCGGCGAGCTTGCCCCAGATCGGGGTGGTCGCGGTCGCGGTGAGCAGGGTCGCGGTGACCACCCAGGTGTACTGGTTCTGCGAGCCGTTCAACGCTCCGATGATCTTCGGTAGCGCGGTCGAGACGACGGTGCTGCTCAGCATGGCGACGAAGAGCACCAGCAGCAGGCCGCTGAGCGCCTCAAGGGTCCGCCGGTGGGTCATCGGCTCAGCGCCGGTCGTGGTGGTGGGTGCGCTCATCGCGCGGCCTCCAGCTTGTCGTGGTTTCCGAGGGCGACGTCGATGTCGCGGGTGAACCGGTCGAGCGCGACGCTCAGCGCCTCCACCTCGCCGGGAGTCCAGTCGGCGAGCGCCCGATCGAGCACCTCGCCGTACCAGCTGTGGGTGCCGGCCAGGGCGGCCCGGCCGGCGGGGGTGATCGCCAGGAGGCTCGCCCGCTTGTCGGTCGGGTCGGGCCGCCGCTGGACCAGGTTGTGCGCCACGAGCGCGGCGACGGAGCGGCTGACCGTCGACGGGTCGAGACGGGTGCGTTGAGCCAGCTCCTGGGCGTGGCACCCGCCGGCGAGCTGATCGATGTGCAGGAGCATGCCGACCATGCCCGCCGGTACGGCCGGCCGTTCGTCGGCCCGGCGCTGCCTCAGCAACCGGACACTCCGTACCAGGTCGTACAGCCGAAGGCCGAGCTCTCGAACGGCGTTGTCCACGTCTGCTCCCACACCCGGGTTACTTGGTTGCTCCAAGCAAGCATCTACCGATCTTGCGCAACATGCAAGTTTGCCCATTGAGAAGCCCGTCACCCCCCACGTACCCTCAGGGGCGATGGACGAGACCACCGGGCTCCGGGAGCGCAAGAAGGCGGCCACCCGCCTCGCCCTGCACGAGGCCGCCCTGCGCCTGGCCGCCGAACAGGGGCTCGACGCCGTGACCGTCGAGGCGATCGCCGACGCCGCGAACGTCTCCCGGAGGACGTTCTCCAACTACTTCTCGAACAAGGAGGAAGCGCTCTTCCACGGTGACACCACACGCCTGCGGAGGCTGTTGCAGCTGATCCGCGAGCGACCCGCCGACGAGCCGCCGTGGACCGCGCTGAGCCTGGCGGCCGAACGCTTCACCGAGGAGGCGTTCGGCGACGCCGACCCTTCCTGGCTGACCCAACGCCGGCAGCTGCGCGGGCACCCCGGCCTGGCCGCGCACCAGGTCGCGGCGTACACCGCGATCGAGCGCGAGCTGGCCGCCGACCTCGCGCACCGGCTCACCGGCACCGACGTGGCGCTGCGCTCCCGCCTTCTGGCCGCGACCTTCCTGGCGATCCTGCGCGTCGCCGTGCAGCACTGGATCGACCACCCCGGCGGCCAACTGCCGCTGACCATCCGGACCGCGCTCGCCGAGGCCGCTCCCCCGGCGACCGCTCCTCGTCGGTGACGGCGGCGTCCTCGGCTGTTTCGACGACCCCGGCCGGCGAACGTCGCTAACCGGATCCGGACTGCTTGGGGCGGGCGCGGACGTGCGCGCGTTCGCCCTGTTTGCCGACGAGGCTGAGGAACTCCACGGGTCCTGAGCTGGTGGCTCCGAACCAGTGGGGCGTGCGGGTGTCGAACTCGGCGGCTTCGCCGGGTTCGAGGATGAGGTCGTGCTCGCCGAGGACGAGTCGGAGCCTGCCGTTGAGGACGAAGGCCCAGTCGTAGCCGTCGTGGGTGCGCAGGTCAGGTTCGGCGTCGTCAGGTCGGGCGGGCAGGACGATCTTGTAGGCCTGGATGCCTCCGGGCCGGCGGGTCAGGGGCAGGATGGTGGACCCGTCGGTGGTGGGCAGCGGTCGCATGTTGATGCGTGGGTCGCCGGTCGGCGGTGCGTCGACGAGTTCGTCCAGGGTGACGCCGTACGCGCGGGCCAGGGGCAGGAGCTGTTCGAGGGTGGGACGCCGTAGGCCGGCTTCGAGCCTGGACAGCGTGCTGATCGAGATGCCGGTCTGCTCGGCGAGGTCGGTCAGGGTGATGTCGCGGCGCTGTCGAAGCTGCCTGAGCCGCGGACCTACGGCGTCCAGGGTGCGGTCCGTCGATTCGTCCATGCACCCAGTTTGCCATTCGGCAAAATTCTTTGCGGATCTGCCTGCTGGCACCCCACTGTCGGGGAGCCCGGTTGCCAGAGGGCAGCCGCGGGTTCGTTGGGGGGTCGGACATGACGGAGCAGGCGAGCGTGGTTCGACAGGGGGACGTCCGATGACGCACTCGTTCGACAGGGACTACTGGGACCGGATCTGGGGCGGCGATCGTGCCGCTGCGATGGCTGCCGGTCAACCCAACCCGCACCTGATCCGGGAGGTGGGCGACCTGGCGCCCGGAACGGCGCTGGACGCGGGCTGCGGTGCCGGTGCCGAAGCGATCTGGCTCGCCACCCGTGGCTGGCAGGTGACCGCGGCGGACATCTCCGCCGCCGCGCTCGCGCACGCGGCGGAGCGCGCCGTCGCCGGCGGTGTCGCCGAGCGGGTGCGGTGGGTCGAGGCGGACCTGTCCACGTGGCAGCCGGACACGCGGTACGACCTGGTCACCACGCACTACGCGCACCCCGCGATGCCGCAGCTGGATTTCTACGACCGCATCGCGTCCTGGGTCGCCCCCGGGGGCACCCTGCTCATCGTCGGCCACCTCGACCATCAGGGCACGGTCGCCGGGCATGGGCACGGGGGCGGCGAGACTGAGCCGCCCTCCTCGGCCTCGGTGACGGCCGCCGACATCACGGCGCGCCTCGATCCGCTCGTGTGGGAGGTCGTGACCGCTCAGGAGTCGCAGCGTGCTGTGGGCGGTCACGCCGGCCACACGGTGGCGATTCACGACGTCGTCGTCACCGCCAGCCGGCGGCGCGCGACCGTGGTCGGCGACCGCACCGACAGCGACTCGGATGTGGCGGACATGGCCACTGACCGGCCCGCTTGAGCAGGACGGGTGCGGTCTCCAGAATGAACCCGTGATCACCTTGGAGACCGAACGGTTGACCCTGCGCGGTTGGCGCGACGACGACCTCGACGCCCTGGCGGCCATCAACGCCGACCCGGAGGTGATGCGCCACATCATGGACGGCTCCGTGCGCGATCGCCGGCAGAGCGCCGAGGGCCTGCAGAAGATGGTCACGAACTGGAGGGAACGCGGATACGGCCTGTTCGCCGTGGACGTTCGCGGAACCGGCGACTTCATCGGTTGGGCCGGGCTCGCGGTGCCCGACTTTCTGCCCGAGGTGCTGCCGGCCGTGGAGATCGGGTGGCGGCTCGACCGACGGTTCTGGGGATATGGGTACGCGACCGAGGCAGCCACGGCAGCCATGCGGTTCGGCTTTCTCGACCGCGGCCTGGACCGCATCATCAGCATTCGCCACGTCGAGAACGTCAGGTCCGCTCGGGTCATGGAGAAGCTGGGGCTCGCGCGCGAATTCGACACGGTCGTCCCGGGGCACGATCAACCCGTCGCCGTTCATGCGATCACCCGCGACCAGTATCGAGCCCGTCTCGGCGCCTGACCTCGAACCCGGGTAACGCCCGCACCTCAGCGACGACCGACCCGGGACCGACAGGTGCGGCGCGGGAGTTTCAGCGCTTGCGGCCCACCCCGCCGAAGGCGTCGATCTCGGCGGGCGTGTCGACCGCGTCGTCGGGTCGCCACTGCGGGCACGGCACGACGCCCGGCTCCACCAGGTCCAGGCCCTCGAAGAACCCGGCGATCTGTGCGGGCGACCGCAGCGTGTACGGCGTCGCCCCGGTGTCGTTGTAGTCGTCCTGCGCCTGCTGCATCTCGGGGCTGACCAGGCTGGTGCCGTCGTTGAGTGAGAGGTAGCTGCCGCTCGCGAGCGGCGCCAGCAGCTGCCGGGTGATCGAGCGGGCCGCCTCGTAGTCCGGCAGGTGGCCCATGACACCGCTGAGGATGAGGCCGATCGGCTGCTGGAAATCGAGCGTCCTGCCGGCCTCGGCGATGACCGCGGCGGGATCGCGCAGGTCGGCGTCGAGGTAGGCGGTCCGGCCCTCGGCCGAGCTGACCAGCAGCGCGCGGGCGTGCACCAGCACCAGCGGGTCGCTGTCGACGTAGACGATCCGCGCGTCCGGCACGATCCGCTGCGCCACCTCGTGGGTGTTGTCGGCCGTGGGCAGGCCCGTGCCGACGTCGAGGAACTGGCGGATGCCCGCCTCACCGGCGAGGAACGTGATCGAGCGGACCAGGAACTGGCGGGAGGCACGGGCCACGTCGACGACGCCGGGGAAGACCTGCCGGTACTGGTCGCCGGCCGCGCGGTCGACCGCGAAGTTGTCCTTGCCGCCGAGCCAGTAGTTCCAGATCCGCGCCGAATGCGGCACCGACGCGTCGATCCTCTGCCGCACGTCGTCCTCGCCAGCCTCCGGCCGGCCGGTCTCCTGCGAGTCCATGGTCACGACGAACCCCCCGTGTCGACTGCGGACGCGAATCCGGTCGCGCAACGGCCCGCCCTGTCGGGGAAGCGCCCGCCCGCAACCGTGCCACGGTATAGAAGGCAGACGATTCCCGCCACCACCGACTCCCTACCCGCCCGCACGCGGGACGCCCGCTGCCGGCGGTTGGAAACCGGCCGTTGCCAGCTCGAGGTCGGGTACGGGTGCGAAGTCCCGGCGGCGGGGCAGCAGCAACGGGCTGGCGAGGATGAGCAGCCCCGCGACCGCGATGGCCGTCCGCGCGCTGGTGGCGTTGGCGAGCAGTCCGCCCAGCGCGCTGAGGATGGCGATGGAGGCGCTGCTGCTGATCGACCAGGCCGACAGGGTGCGGACGGTACGGTCCCTGGGCGTGTGTTGAAGTCGGTAGGTGGCGAGCACCGGGTTGTACAGGCTCATGCTGATGATGATCGCGAGCTCGACGGCGATCACCGTCGCCAGACCGACGACACCGGGCTGGACGAAGGCGAGGCCGATCAGCCAGACCGCCCGCAGCGTGCCGACCACACGCAGGATCCGGTGTTGGCCGTACCGCGCCACGACACTGCGGGCGAGGCGTGATCCGATGAGTCCACCGACGCACGGGACGGCGAAGGCGAGGCCGTACTGCCAGGGGGCGAATCCGAGCTGGCGGAGCAGGAGCACGGCCAGCAGCGGCTCCGTGGCCATGATCAGGCCGCTGACGAGCAGCTGGTTGAGGTAGAGGGCCCGCAGGCCGGGATGGGTCAGAAGGTGTCGCCAACCGTCGAGCACCTCGCTGGCCCGGACGCGGCGACCGCCGGTCCGCTGCGGCTGCTCCTCTCGGCCGCGGATCGCCGTGATGCCCAACGCGGACAACAGGTAGCTGAGCGCGTCGGCCACCACGGTGGTGACCGGCCCGAGCAGGCCGATCGCCGCGCCGCCCAGCGGTGGCCCGACGGCGATGGAACTCCACGTGGTCGACTCGAACCGCGCGTTGGCCACGAGCAGGTCATCGGGCCGGACGAGCGCCTTGAGGTACGCGCCGCTGGCCGCGTTGAAGGCGATCCTGGCCGCGGCGACCACGGCCGAGACGACCAGCAGCTGGACGAAACTGAGCATGCCGAAGGCGTAGGCGACCGGGATGGTCATGATGACCGCGAACCGGGCCAGGTCCATGGCGATCATCACCGGTCGTTTGCGGCGAAACTCCACCCACGGCCCGAGCGGCAGGGCGATCAGCGCGCCCACTGCCGGCCCCACCGCGGACAACGCGGACACCTGGGCGGGGCTGGCATCCAGCACCAGCACGGCGATCAGCGGCAGCGCGCCGAATCCCAGCCCCGAGCCGTAGGCGCTGGCCGCGTAGGCCGCCCACAGCCAGCCGAACCGCCGGCCCAGCGATCGTCTGACCACGTTTCGCGCCTCCCCCGTCGAACAACCCGCCGTTGATCGCCCCCGAGCAAAGCAAGGCCACCAGGGGCGGATCAAACGCGGATCGCGGTCGGATGGGCGCGGATCAGGAGTACATCAGGTGCAGCATCATTCCGGCGTCGGCGTGCGCCAGGTTGTGGCAGTGGTTGGCCCACACCCCCGGGTTGTCGGCCCGGAACTCCACCTCCCACACGTCACCGGGACGTACGTCGAAGGAGTCCAGCCACAGAGGGCTCCCGGTCGCGCGCTGACCGTTGCGGGACAGCACCAGGACGTGATGGCCGTGCAGGTGCCACGGGTGTACGACCTGAGACCTGTTGACGATCGTGAACGCGACGATGTCGCCGAGGCGTACGACCTGCGGCGGGATGTCGGGGTCCGCCGCGCCGTTGACGGTGTGGGCGTATCGCGGAAGCAGCCCGCGCAGGTCGAGGCCACGGTCGAGGACCAGGGTGTACTCCCGGTCGACGCGCGACCACGGCACCGGCGAACCGACGCCGTACGTGAGCGGATCCAGCACCGGCCACGCGCTGGTCGCCGTCGACACCGGTCCGGTCGAGTAGACCGCCCGTCCGTCGACGAACAGCGCCACCGGCGTGGGGGGCGCGGTGAACACCAGGTCGTAGCGACCCCCGGCCGGGACCAGCACGGCGGTGTCCACGAGCGACGTCGGGCCCCGCAGGTCGGATCCGTCGATCGCGACGACCCGGAACGGTGTCCCGGCCAGGGCGTAGCGATGCGTCGTGCTGTCGGTGTTGATCAGCCGCAGTCGCACGGGCACGCCCGGCTCGACCGGCTCCGTTCTCGGTTCGGGCAGCGCGAGGCCGGCCAGGGTGTGCACCGGCACCGTGACGTCGACGCCGGTCACCGGCGCCGGGCGCACCACCAGGACGCCGTAGAGGCCCATCCGCACGCCGAGGTCGGAGACCGAATGCGTGTGGTACCAGTACGTTCCGACCTGATCGGCCCGGAACCGGTAGACGAACTCCTGTCCGGGCAGCACCGCCGCCTGCGTCACGCCGGGCACCCCGTCCTGACTGTTCGGCACGTCGTACCCGTGCCAGTGCAGCGTTACGCCCCGCGCGATGTCCCGGTTGCGTAGCGTCACCTCGACGACGTCGCCGGCGGTGGCGGTCAGCTCCGGCCCGGGAACCTGCCCGTTGAACGCCCACGCCGCGACGTCGCGGCCGCTCACGCTCACCGTGGCGGTCCCGGCCGTCAGGGCGAACCGCCTGGTCGGTTCGTCGGAGGTCCGCGCATCCCGATACTTGTGATCATGGGGTACGGCGGGCGCGGCGCCCGGGGCGACGGCCAGCCCGGTCCCGGTCACCAGCGCCGTGACCGCCACGACGAGGGCCGCCCGGGACACCGCCCGGGACGGGCCGGCGCCGAGTGCACGCCACGAGACCGCGGTCGCCGCGATCACCCCGGCGACCGCGAGCAGTCCCACGCCCGCCGACACCGGATAGCCGCGCAGGACCGTCACGAGCAGTGCGCCGCTCTGGGCGTACCCGGCGAAGAGAAGCGGGAGCGCGACGGACCGGATGTCGCCCGGGGCCCGGAGCAGCCGCGGCCCGGCGACGACCACCGCCGCGAGCGCCAGGGGCGCCGCGATGAGGACCTTCTCCCCCGCGAACCACCAGCCGGCACGGGCGAGCGCGGTGATCGTGACCGCGCGGGCGAGGGTGGCGACCAGCGCGAAGGCGGCCAGTCCCAGCGCGAGCGGTCGGCGCCGGGCCGCCGACGCGGCGCCGCCGCCCAGCCATCCGGCGGCCGCGAGGACCGCGATCACCAGGTCGACGGCGAGCACCGAGCCGGTGGTCACGCCGGCTCTCCTTCCCGCACGGTGACGGGGACGACGCCGGCCGGCCCCGGGCGGTCCAGCTTTCGCGCTGCCTGGGCCACGCCCACCACGACGTGCACCGCGATGATTCCGTTGAGCGCGTGCAACCCGGCGATGGTCAGGCCGAGCGGGGTGCTGGCGCCGGCGGCGTCGGTGGACGCGTTCGCGAGCATGGCGATCAGCGCCTGCACGACGACGAGACCGATCGGCAGGATCGCCAGGCCGATGAGCCGGCCCGGCGCCTTCGCCAGCGCGGCGAACAGGGCGGTGAGCAGGGTGAGCACCGGGATGACCGCCATCCCGTTGACGCTGTGCAGGGCGTACGCGCCGTCGCCCGCGGGTCTCGTGAACCCGCCCACGGCGGCGAAGATGAACTGCAGGACGAACGAGACGAGCAGCAGGGTGCTGGCGAGAACGAATGCCTTGCGCATGGTGACCTCCTAGAGGTGAGCTGACGTCAGTGCCCGAGCGACGTGCTCGGTGGCCGTGATCGCCCCGTACGCGACCAGCCGCACGAGGTCGGCGTCGGCCGGATGGGAGAACCGCCAGAGGGCGACGTCACCCGGGCTGATCGCGCTGGGCGCGAACGCCGCCAGCAGCGCGATCCGCGTCCCGATGCGGTCGGTGCCCGGCACGTCCCGAACCAGATCGACGGCCCAGTCCGCGGGCCGGGCCGGGAATTGCCCGTCCTCCCAGCGCACGGTGGCGGTGACGGTCTGGCGCGCCACGTCGCCCAGGAGGTCGCCGCCCTGCGTGGCGGCGCGCCGCAGCGCCGCGTACGCGACGCCGACCGGGCTGTCCCCCGCCCAGGCCGGTGGCGCCGTCGTGCCGGGGTCGAGGAGGGTGAGGCTGCCGCCGGGCTCCTTCGGCCCCCGGGCCGTCCTGGCGTAGAGCCGGCCTCCGACCGACCGCACCAGCGGGGAGCGTTGCAGGCCACCGGGGAGCAGATCGGGGTCCAGCAGCGCCGAGACGATCCGGTTGATGAAGTGGAAGGCGAGCAGGGTGCCGGTGACCTCGGGGCGGTACGGGCTGGTCCAGCCGGTGGCTTCCGGGCTGCGACTGGCCTCCGCCCAGCCGGCGAGTTCGGCGTACCTCGGCTCCGATGGCGTCCCGCCCCGGGCGACGACCTCGCCCAGCGCGTGTTCGCCCAGCGCGTGCAGCAGCATCACGTGGGCGTCGACGCAGAACCGGCAGCGGTTGGCCCGGGACACCGTCGACGCGACGAGTTCGCGGTCCACTCTGGACACGGTGCCGGCGAGCAGGGCCTCGCGCAGCAGCGCCCAGGTCGCGGCCTGCAGCTCCGGCACGGGCGAGAGCACCTGGAAGGTGGGCACCGGCCCGAGGAAGTCGTCCCACAGCTGCCGGTAGACCTCCGCGGTCAGGCCAGTCGCGGCCTTCACTGGATCGGGGGTGAAGAAGCGGTATGTCATGGGCTCGATGCTTGCCTCGAGGGGCCGGGAAAACGTCGTGCCGCCGCAGGCACTTGCCCGGTCGCCGATACCGCGTCCGTGGTACGACCTTCTACCACCGCCATCAGATGCTCCCTGAGGACGGCCCGTTCTACAGTTCGACCATGCGTCGTGACCTGCCGTACGCCCTCAGCGGCCTCGCCCTCGGCGCCCTCCTGCTCGGCAACGCCGCGCTCGCACCGGACGCCGCGACGATCCGGGCGATCGACGTCGCTCTGGTCCTGGCCATGGCGGCGGCCCTGGCGGTGTGCCGGCGGTATCCGGTCGTGGCGGTAAGCGTGGTGACCGTCGCCATGCTGGCCCTGCACGTCCGGGTGCACCCCGGGGTGTCCGCCGCGTTCCCCGTCCTCGGCGTCGTCTACGTCGCCGCCTGGCGGGGGCACCGATCGGCCGCCGCCCTGGGCAGCCTCGTCTTCCTCGGCGGCTTCCTGGCCCGCGACATCTCGATCGCGCCCGCCGGCCGGCCCGGCCAGCTGATCGCCGAGCGGACCGCCCTGCTGCTGGGCTGGTTCGTGGCGGCCAACGTCGCCGGGCTCGTCGCCCGCCAGCGCCGGGCGTACCTGGAACAGGTCGAGCAGCGGGCGTTCGAGGCCGAGCGCACCCGCGAGGAGATGGCGTTGCGTCGCGCCGGGGAGGAGCGCCTGCGCATCGCCCGGGACCTGCACGACTCGCTGACCCACAACATTTCCGTGATCAAGGTGCAGGCCGGGATCGCCGTGCACCTGGCCCGCAAACACGGCGAGGAGCCGTCGGCCACGCTGCTGGCGATCCAGGAGGCCAGCAGCGCCGCGATGCGGGAACTGCGCACGACGCTGGAGGTTCTGCGCTCACCCACCGACGGAGACTGCGTCGGGCTGGCCCGGGTGGAGGAGCTGGCCGAGCGGACCCGCGCGGCCGGCGTGCCGGTGCAGGTGACCGTCACCGGTCGCCCCCGAGACCTGCCCGACGAGGTCGACCAGGCCGGGTATCGCGTCGTCCAGGAGGCCCTGACCAACGTGGCCCGCCACGCCGGGCCCGCCACCGCGCAGATCCACATGGAGTACGCGCCGGCACAGCTCACCGTCTCGGTGGTCGACGACGGCCAGGCGTCACCGACCCGGCCCGTGGCACCGGGCGTGGGCCTGCGCGGCATGCGGGAACGGGTGACCGGACTGGGCGGCACACTGCGGGCGGCGGCCCGCGACGACGGCGGATTCGCGGTACGGGCCACGTTCCCGTTGGACGGTCCGCCGTGACCGGGCGCCTGCGCGAGGTCCGACCAGTTCGGTCCGTCGCGGATCGGGGCGGCTCCGACCCGAGAGAGGAGCCGGCATGATCCGGGTCCTGCTCGCCGACGACCAGGCTCTGATGCGGGCCGGATTCCGGGCGTTGCTCGGCGCCGAGGACGACCTGGAGGTCGTCGGCGAGGCTGTCGACGGCACCTCGGCCGTCCAGCTGTCGCGGAGCCTGCGGCCGGACGTCGTGCTGATGGACGTGCAGATGCCGGGTCTCGACGGCATCGAGGCCACCCGGCGCATCGCCGCCGATCCCGACCTCGCGGCGGTCCGCGTCCTGATCCTCACCAACTACGGGCTCGACTCCTACGTCTTCGCCGCGCTCCGGGCCGGCGCCAGCGGGTTCCTGCTCAAGGACGCCGACCCCACCGACCTGCTGCAGGCCGTCGCCGTGGTGGCTCGCGGCGACGCGCTGCTCGCCCCGGCGGTCACGCGCACGCTCATCAGCGAGTTCGTGGCCGGGCCGCCACCGGCCGAGGCGGCGGCCGGACGCGACGTGCTGACCGCCCGGGAACAGGAGATCGTCGCGCTCGTCGCCCGGGGCCTGACCAACGACGAGATCGCCTCGCGCATGGTGATCAGTCCGTTGACCGCCAAGACACATGTCAACCGGGCGATGACGAAGCTGCACTGCCGCGACCGCGCCCAGCTGGTCGTGTGGGCGTACGAGTCGGGGCTGGTCGCGCCGCGTCGCCGATGACATCACACCGTCGTTGTTGACCGCTCGGTCCAGCGGCGCACCAACGCGCCGGAGCCCTCGGCGGGATCTACGTCGTGTCGTACGTCGCGGCCGAGGCTTCGGCCGGTCACCGTCCGGCCGGCGTCGCCACGGCCAGCCGGGCGGTCGTCGCGGTGAGCCAGACCAGGCCCAGGGCCGCTCCCGTGAAGAAGGCCAGGATGCTTGCCGAGGAGCCGATGAAGCCGGCGATGACGACCACCGGCACGATGCGGGAGACCAGCGCCCAGCCACGCCGGCCCTGGGCGGAGAAGCGCCGCGCCAGCAGAACGAACGCCGCGCACAGCGCCAGGTAGCCGATCATGCCGCCTCCCATGTGGACGGCGCCGTGTGTGCTGAGAGAGGCCATCGTGTCCTCGGAGGTGCCGACGGGGAAGCCGGCACCGGGGTCGGCGGCGAACACGGCGCTGACCAGGAACGAGATCCCGAAGACGGTGACCAGCCGGGGTACCCAGGTCGCGCCCGGCCCGCTGTGCAGCGCTCGCCGCAGGCCGATCGCACCGGCGATTACCAGTGTTCCGGTGAGGACGAAGTTGATCACTTGGATCCAGCCCAGGTCGCCGAGGCTGAGCTGGCTGATCGCGTTGCGGGTGAAATCGAAGCCCTCGCGGGTCAGACCCTGGATCACGCCCACCGCAAGGAACAGCGGACCCGCGGCCATACCGCAGCTCAGCAGGAGCCGGGTCGCCCCATCGGCCCTGGGGGCGGGGCGGGCCGAGAC
>NZ_RCVI01000234.1:0-21447 GCF_003667455.1 Micromonospora sp. CV4
GGTCCGGGTGCAGGGCGGGAGTCAGGTGGGGCGTGAGGAGGGCGATCTGCCACTCGCGGGCGTTGAAGCCCCGCAGGGTCTCCGCCACCGCGTCCTCGGTGAGCTCCTCCGGAGGGGTCCACGCCAACCGGCGTACCGAATCCGGGGTGATCAGATTCTCCGGGGGCAGGTTGTGCTTGCCGGCGATGCGGACCACCACCTCCCGGCAGCGGGCCAGCCGACCGGCCGCCACCGGGTCGCGCTCGGCCCACCGGTGCGGCGGAGGCGGGCCCTCCACCGCCGGGGTGACCGGCAGCGCGTCGTCCGGCAGTTGCCGGGCGTCGTCGAGCGCGGCCAGCCACGTGCGGGCCAACCGGCGAACCGACCGGCCGCCGAAACCGGGCAGCGTCAGCAGGGTCTTCTCGTCCTTCGGGTCCAGCTCGGCCGCGGCGATGATCGCCGAGTCGGGCAGCACCCGACCGGGCGCGGCGTCCCGCCGGGCGGCGATCTGGTCCCGGGCGTACCACATCGAGCGGACCCGGGCCTGGGCCCGCGCCCCGCGCACGCGATGGATGCCGGAGGTGCGCCGCCAGGGCTCCGCGCGCACCCGGGGCGGGCGGGCCCCGGTCCGGACCAGGGCGGCGAACTCCTCCGCGGCCCAGGCCGACTTGCCCTGCCGGGCCAGCTCGGCGTCCAGCGCGTCGCGCAGGTCGGTGAGCATTTCCACGTCCAGGGCGGCGTAGGTGAGCCACGACTCGGGCAGCGGCCGGCTCGACCAGTCGGCCGCCGAGTGGTGCTTCTCCAGGGTGAACCCGAGCAACTGCTCGGTCAGCGCGGCCAGGCCGACCCGCTCGAACCCGGCCAGCCGCGCCGCCAGTTCGGTGTCGAACAGCCGGCGCGGACGCAACCCCACCTCGGCGAGGCACGGCAGGTCCTGGCTCGCCGCGTGGAGCACCCACTCGGCCTCGCCGATCACGGCGTCCAGCGTGCTGAGGTCGGGCAGCGGCAGCGGGTCGATCAGCACGGTGCCGGCACCGGCCCGACGGAGCTGCACCAGGTAGGCGCGCTGGCTGTAGCGGTAGCCGGAGGCTCGCTCGGCGTCCAGGGCGACCGGGCCGGTGCCCGCGGCGAAACGCGCCACGACCTCGGCGAGCTCGGCCGGAGTGGCCACCGGATCGGGGGTGCCGTCACGCGGGGCGGTCAGCGGAACGGGCCCACCGTCGGTCGGGTCGACCCCGTCGCCCGCCGGCTGCGGCTGGGCCGACGGCGGGTGCTGGGGTGCGTTTCCCTGGAGTTCTTCGGCGGGCCGACGGCGCAGGGGTGGTTCGTCGGTCACCTGCCAACCCTAGTGCGCGCGGTGATCCGGCGGGTGCAGCCGGTCCGGCGTGTGTCGATCAGGTGTCCGCGAGGTGTCCTCCGGCCTGCCGGACATCGGGGGATACAGAGCCCGTTCGCGCAGGTTCGGGTCCGTGGAGCCGCAGAGGCTGGAAGGCAGGGCGGGGGCGCCGAGGTCAGGCGGCGCCCGCGGGGCGACGGTCGGACAGTGCGGTGACCCCCGGTGGGGGCAGGCCCGCCGTGAAGGCGAGCAGCGCGCACCAGCCGAGCAGGTGCGGGGCCAGGTCGTCGTCGACCGGGGTCCAGGAGGCGCGGATCTCGATGTCGCCGGCCGTGGGCGGGCCGGCCAGATCGCCGAACCGGGTCGACATGGTCTGGGTGACCGTTCCCCCGATGGCCCGGTGGCCGGCGTCGTGGGCGTCCAGCGCGTCGGTCAGCCAGGTCCAGCCGACCCCGGGCAGCAGCGGGTCGGCGGCCAGGTCGACCTCCAGCTCGGCGGTCACGTAGGTGACCAGCCGCAGGGTGCCCTGCCATGCCTCGTGCCCGGCCGGGTCGTGCAGCAGGATCAGCCGACCGGTGGCCACCTCGTCGCCGTCGCGCAACACCGTCGCGGAGAGCGCGAACGCGTACGGGGCCAGGCGCTGGGGGGCGCCGACCTCCTCCAGCGTGATCTCCGGCCGGGGCGCCGCCGACCGCAGCCCGGCGACCGCGCGGGCGAAGGTCTCCGGGAGCGCGATCGGGGGGGCCATGCCGGCAGCCTATGCCGCCGTCGGCCCCCCGGCTTCGACGGCGCGCCGACACCCGAATCCGTACCGCGCCTCGGCTGCGCGTACCCGGCGTCCGATCCGGGCCGGCCCGCGGCACCGGCGTTGACATGGGTCGGTGGGGACAGGAAGGTGTTCTTCCTTTCACCCCCGGCGGGGAGGGGGTGGGTGCCGTGGCACGATTGCGGCGATGAGCACGGACACCACGGGCACTGCCGCCCGAGACGGAGAACAGCGCCCCGGCGGGCCGGCCGACTCGCCCTTCATCCGAGCATGCCGACGTCGGCCCGGCCCGCACACGCCGGTCTGGTTCATGCGCCAGGCGGGCCGCTCACTGCCGGAGTACCGGGAGATCCGGGCGAGCGTGCCGATGCTGGAGTCCTGCCGCCGCCCGGAGCTGGTCACCGAGATCACCCTCCAGCCGGTGCGCCGGCACGGGGTGGACGCGGCGATCCTGTTCAGCGACATCGTGGTGCCGGTCGCCGCGGCCGGGGTCGACCTGGACATCGTGCCGGGCACCGGGCCGGTGGTCGCCGAGCCGATCGGCACCGCCGCCGACCTGGAGCGGATCCGCCCGATCACCCGCGACGACGTCTGGTACGTGGACGAGGCGGTACGACAGCTGGTGACCGAGCTGGGCGACACCCCGCTGATCGGTTTCGCCGGCGCGCCGTTCACCCTGGCCAGCTACCTGGTCGAGGGGGGCCCGTCGCGGACCCACGCGAAGACCAAGGCGCTGATGTACGGCGACCCGGAGCTGTGGCACGCGCTCTGCGGCCGGCTGGCCGAGGTGACGATCGCCTTCCTGCGGGTGCAGATCGAGGCCGGCGTGTCCGCCGTGCAGCTGTTCGACTCGTGGGCCGGCGCGCTGTCCGAGGCCGACTACCGCCGCTACGTGCTGCCGCACTCGACCGCCGTGCTCAGCGGGCTGGCGCACGCCGGTGTCCCGCGGATCCACTTCGGGGTGGGCACCGGCGAACTGCTCGGCGCGATGGGCGAGGCCGGCGCGGACGTGGTCGGCGTCGACTGGCGTACGCCGCTGGACGTCGCCACCGGCCGGATCGGCCCGGACAAGGCGGTGCAGGGCAACCTGGACCCGGCCGTGCTGCTCGCTCCCTGGCCGGTGGTCGAGGCCGAGGTGCGCCGCATCCTGGACCAGGGCAGGGCCGCTCCCGGGCACGTGTTCAACCTCGGCCACGGCGTGCTGCCGGAGACCGACCCCGACGTGCTGACCCGGGTGGTCGCGCTGGTGCATGAGCTCTCCAGCCGCCGGGCCGACCAGGGCTGACACGCGATGCGGCAGCCCTGGCGGGTGGCGGTGGTCGGCGGCGGGATCGCCGGGCTGGCGGCCGCGGTCCGGCTGCGCGACCGCGCTCCGGCCGGCACCGAGATCACGGTGTACGAACAGTCCGGCTCGCTGGGCGGCAAGCTGCGCTCCGGGGAGGTGGCCGGCCAGCAGGTGGAGTTCGGCGCCGAGTCCTTCCTGATGCGGGACCCGACGGGGGCCGAGTCCGCGGCGGTGGCGTTGGCCCGCCGGCTCGGGTTGGCCGAGCAGATCGTGCACCCCACGGTCGGGCAGGCCGCGCTGGTCGTCGACGGAGGGCTGCGCCCCATCCCGGGCGGCACCCTGGTGGGCGTACCCGGGGATCTGGACCGGGTGACCACGGTCGCCCGCCCGGCCGTGGACGCCGACACCGACGGCGGCCGGCCGCTGGTCGGGCCCGACGAGGACGTCTCGGTGGGCGCGCTGGTCCGGTCCCGCTTCGGCGACGAGGTGGTCGAGCGGCTGGTCGACCCGATGCTCGGCGGCGTGTACGCCGGCCGCGCCGACGACCTCTCCCTGGTCACCACCATGCCGGCACTGGCCCGCGCGGCCCGGGTGGAGCACACCCTGACCGGCGCGGTCCGGGCGGCGCAGGCCGCCGCGCCGCGCGCGCCCGGCGCCCCGGTCTTCGGCACCCTGGCCGGTGGGCTCAGCACCCTCGTCGAGGCGGCGGCGACGACCAGCGGCGCGACGGTGCGGCGGGAGGCGGCGGTCCGCGAACTGACCCCGACGACCACCGGCTGGCGGCTCACCGTCGGCCCGACCCGGGACCCGGAGCTGGTCGACGTGGACGCCGTGGTGCTGGCGGTGCCGGCCCGCCCGGCGGCCCGACTGCTCGCCGGTCCGGCCCCGGCGGCCGCCGCGGGTGTCGGCGAGCTGGACTACGCCAGCGTCGCGCTGGTCACCCTCGCGCTGCCCCGGCCCGAGCTGCCCGAGCTGTCCGGCTTCCTGGTGCCGAGCACCGAGGGGCTGCTGATCAAGGCGTCCACCTTCTTCACCACCAAGTGGGGGCACCTGCGCCGGCCCGACGGGTTGGCGCTGGTCCGCGCCTCGGTGGGCCGGTACGGCGAGGAGGCGCAGCTCCAGCGCCCGGACGCCGACCTGGCGGCCACCGTGCACCGGGAGTTGTCGGCGGTGCTCGGCGCGCCGCTGCCCGCCCCGGTCGACGGGCACGTGCAGCGCTGGGGAGGGGCGCTGCCCCAGTACACCCCGGGGCACGCCGACCGGGTCGCCGCCGCGCGGACGGCGTTGCGGGCCGCGCACCCCACCCTGGTCCTTGCCGGCGCCGGCTACGACGGCGTCGGCATTCCGGTCTGCGTCCGCTCCGGCGAGACGGCGGCCGACGAGATCATCACAGCACTGGGAGGATCGGCGAGATGACCGAGCAGACCAACGCGGCCCGGCTGCGGGAGCTGAACGCAAGCATCCGCTACACCATGTGGTCGGTGTTCCGGGCCAGCGCCCCGCTGCCGTCGCTGCGGGACAACGTCACCGGTGAGGTCGAGTCCCTCTTCGAGGAGCTGGCCGGTAAGGACGTGGCGATCCGGGGCGTGTACGACGTCTCCGGGCTGCGCGCTGACGCGGACGTGCTGATCTGGTGGCACTCCGCCTCCAGCGACGCGCTCCAGGACGCGTACCTGCGGTTCCGCCGCACCACGCTGGGGCGGGCGATGACCCCGGTCTGGTCGCAGATGGCGTTGCACCGGCCGGCGGAGTTCAACAAGAGCCACATCCCGGCGTTCCTGGCCGGGGAGGAGGCCCGCTCGTACATCTGCGTCTACCCGTTCGTCCGCTCCTACGAGTGGTACCTGCTGCCCGACGCCGAGCGGCGCGAGATGCTGGCCGAGCACGGCCGGCTGGCCCGTGGCTACCCGGACGTGCGGGCCAACACCGTGGCCTCGTTCGCGCTGGGCGACTACGAGTGGATGCTCGCCTTCGAGGCCGACGAGTTGCACCGTATCGTCGACCTGATGCGTGACCTCCGTGCCTCCGGCGCCCGTCGGCACGTCCGGGAAGAGGTCCCGTTCTACACCGGCCGCCGCCGCTCGGTCGCCGAGATCGTCAACTGCCTGGTCTGACCCCCGCGGACGCGGGTCCGAGTGGGCGGAGCATGACCTGTTCGCGGCGTACGCCGTCGGGCAGCAGGTCGCCGACCTCGTCGGTGAGGCTGAAGCCGGCGCGCCGGTAGAGGGCCTTCGCCGCCGCGTTGTCCGGCATGACGGTGAGGCGCAGCCGGTCGGCGCCGCCGTCGCGGGCCCAGTTCGCCACCGCCTCCACCAGGTGGTGGCCGACCTTGCGGCCGCGCGCCTCGGGGTGCACCCACATCGAGATCAGCTCCCTGACGAGCGGGTCCGGCGTGGGTACGCCGCTGGCCATCCCGACCGGCCGCCCGTGCAGGGTGGCCACCAGGTTGTGCGAGCCGGGGATGCTCAGCCGGTCACGCCAGCGCTGCTCGCGGTCGCCGTCGCCCTGCCAGTCGGCCAGCCGGGAGCCGAACGCCTCCGGCGCCTCGGTGAGGGCGGCGAGCCGCAGCTGGCGCCAGGTTGGCCAGTCGTCCGGGGTGAGCACGGTCATCTCGATCATGTCGGGATGATGCCGGTGGGCGGCGGCGTGCACCACTGCATTTCCCCGCCGGCCGGCGCCGCACCCCCGCCCGGGTGCGGCGCCGGACGGGGATCAACTGGTCGTGGTGCAGGAGACCAGCGGAAGCGGGTTGGTGCCGTTCCACGAGCCGAGGAAACCGAACGTCGTGCTCGCTCCGGCGGCGAGGCTGCCCGGAGTGGTGCGCAGCCCGGCGTAGAACAGCGCGTACGCCACCGCGGTGGTGACCACGCCCAGGTGCAGCAGCAGCGCCACGGTGTCGACGCGCACCGGCACGCCGACCCCGGCGACCAGCGCCACCGGGGCGAGCGTCAGCGCGCCGATCACGGTGGAGATGGTGGTCAGCGTCATCGGCGCGGTGCGCTGCGAGACCTGTCGGCTGATCAGGGTGGTCACGGCGTAGCCGAGGCCGGACCCGGCCGCCGCGAGCAGGCCGAGCAGTGGGGCGGGCGCCGCCGCGGTGGGCTCCGCGGTGGCGCCGGTGATCAGCGCGAGACCGGCCACGGCGGCGACCAGTGTGCCGAGCCGCAGCGGGCCGGGGATCCGGCGGGCCCGCGCCGATTCCCAGGTCGCGGCGAGCACCGGGGCCAGGCCGAGGCTGACCACGGTGGCCACGCCGACTCCGGCCAGCGCCACGGCGGCGAAGTAGAGCGCCTGGTAGAGGCCGAGGCCGACGCCGGTGAGCAGCAGCGGCACCGGTGCCGCGCGCAGGGCGGCCAGCAGCGCGCCGAGCCGGCCGGCGGTGCACGCCAGCAGGACGAGCGCGGCGATGGCCAGGCGGTGGAAGCCGATGCTCACCGGGCTGAGCCCGGTGCTCTCGCGCAGCAGTTGCACCGCCACGCCGGTGGTGCCCCACAGCACTCCGGTGACGGTGATCTGGATCAGGCCGGTGCGGGCCTGGGTGACGGCCGGGGCGGCCGGCGGGAGGGTACGGGAGGTGGACACGGGTGCGCTCCGAGAGGGTGAGCCGTTGACGGGGACGACGTCGACGGAGCGCGTACGGCGGAGTGGCCGAGCCGGTCAGTCACCGGTCGGCGGGAGGCGCGGCGCTCCGGTCAGGAGCGCGGCGGGGGCAGGACGCCCAGGAACGGCCGCATCGGACGACCGTACCCCAGGAGGCGGGGATCAGGCGGGGCGCGCGCCGACGGCGTCGCGGATCTCGGCGCCCTCGGCGCCCTCGACCGCCCGGGCGCAGTGCCCGCAGCAGAAGAACCGGCCGTTGACCTCCACGCCGTGCCCGACGATCTTGATCTCGCAGTGCTCACAGATCGGTGCCAGTCGGTGGATCGCGCACTCGAACGAGTCGAAGGTGTGCACGTCGCCGCTGACCGTACGCACCTCGAACGCCATCCAGTAGTCGTTGCCGCAGACCTCGCAGGTAGCCACAGAAACCCCCGTATCAGGACATGTACCTTCAGAATGCCGCGTCTGGCGGCGGCTGCGGGCGGAATGCCACCACCCGGGCGGCCCGGGCGGCGTGTCGGCTCCGGCGTGTCGTCCGTTAGGCCGGGTGAACCGCCGCAACACCGGGAGGGATCGCAGTGATCAAGCGCAACAAGCTCTTCGGCAACCAGACCCGGGTCACCTTCTGCCTGCCCCGGGACACCCCGCCCGGCCCAGTGAGCGTGGTGGGCTGCTTCAACGGTTGGGAGCCCGGCCGGCACGAGCTGGTGACCCGCCGCGACGGCACCCGGACGGTGACCGTGCGGCTCGGGCCGGGGGAGTACCGGTTCCGCTACCTCGCCAGCGGTGGGGTCTGGCTGGACGACGAATCAGCCGACCAGGTCGACGACCGGGGCGGTCTGCTCCGGCTCTGACAGAAAACTCGCCATCATCGATGTATTTATCGATGAGGGTCTTTACTGTTAACAAAGTTTAAATTACGTTGAGGGGCACCCACCGGACCTGGAGAAGGAGCTGCCCCGATGCGTCGAAGAATCACCGTCCCCCTGGTGGCGGCGGGGGCCGTCGCCGCCACCCTCACCGTCGCCGCGCCCGCCCAGGCGCACGGCTACGTGTCCGCCCCACCGAGCCGGCAGGCGCTCTGCGCCCAGGGCCGGGTGCCCGACTGTGGGCAGATCAAGTACGAGCCGCAGAGCGTCGAGGGGCCCAAGGGCCTCCGCAGCTGCAACGCGGGAATCGCCCACTTCGCCGTTCTCAACGACGACAGCCGGGGCTGGCCGGCCACGTCGGTCGGCAGCTCGCTGACCTTCACGTGGGTGAACACCGCCCGGCACGCGACCAGCAACTGGGAGTACTGGATCGGCAACACCCGGGTCGCCTCGGTCAACGGCAACGGCCAGCAGCCGGGGGCCACCGTCTCGCACAATGTCAACCTCGGCGGCTTCTCCGGCCGGCAGAAGATCCTCGCGGTGTGGAACATCGCCGACACCGCGAACGCCTTCTACTCCTGCACCGATGTGCAGATCGGCGGCGGAGGCGGTGGGCCCGCGCCCACGCCCACCCCGACGCCCACGCCCACGCCGCGGCCCACTCCGACGGCCTCGCCGACCACTCCGCCCGCGCCGGGCGGCACCTGGACGACCGGCCGGGCGTACCAGGTCGGTGACCAGGTGACCTACGGCGGTCGGACGTACCGCTGCCGGCAGCCGCACACCGCGATCGCCGGGTGGGAGCCGCCGAACGTGCCGGCGCTCTGGAGTCAGGTCTGACCGCACGGGTGCGGCCCCGGTCGCACCCGTGTCGCCGTCCTCGCGTTGATCGGAGCACCCGGCATGACACGCCGAAGCCTGCTGGCGCCCCTGCTCACCGTGCTGCTGCTCGCCGCCGCCTGCGCCGGGCCGCCCGCGTCGACCCCGTCGGCCGCGCCCCAACCGGCTCCCGCGTCCCCGGCCGCGTCGGCGGCGGCCGGGGACGCGCTGAGCGGCATCGACGTGGTCTTCCTGAGCACGATGGTCGGGCACAGCGAACGCACCCTGCAGATCGTCCGGCTCGCCCGGGACCGGGTGCGCGACGGCTCGCTGCGCACCCTGGCCGCCGCCATCGAGGTGACCGAGGCGGACGAGCTGACCGCCATGCGGGGCTGGCTGCCCACGGCGGGGCCGGGTGCCAGCGCGGGCGGGCACCACCACGCCGGGCACGGGGACGACGCCGCGCTCGACCGGCTGCGGGCCGCGTCGGACGCCGACGTGGACCGGGTGCTGCGCGAGGTGCTCGCCGACCATCAGCGGGCGGCGGCCGACCTGGCCCGGGCCCAGGTGGACGTGGGCCGCAGCCAGCAGGTCCGCGACCTGGCCCGGCGGATCGAGCAGTCCCGGACCGCCGAGGTCGAGCTGCTGACCGGGCCGCCGGCCGCGCGGCGGTGAGCGGGGTACGCCGTCCGCCGCGCGGTGGCCGCTCAGGTCAGCGGGGTTCCAGCCGGATGGAGACCGAGTTGACGCAGTGCCGGGTGTCCTTCGGGGTGAAGCCCTCGCCGTGGAAGACGTGCCCGAGGTGGCTGTTGCAGCGGGCGCAGCGGATCTCCACGCGGGCCATGCCGAGGCTGCGGTCCTCGATCTCCTTGACCCGGCCCGGGATGGCGTCGTCGAAGCTCGGCCACCCGCAGTGCGAGTCGAACTTCGTGTCGCTGGAGAAGAGTTCCAGCCCGCAGGCGCGGCAGTTGTAGACGCCAGCGGTCTTGGTGTCCACGTACTCACCGGTCCACGGGCGTTCGGTGCCGGCCTCCCGCAGTACGTGGAACTCCTCGGGGGTCAACCGGACCCGCCACTCGTCCTCGGTCTGGGGCAGTTCGTTGTCGTCAAGACTCACGCCCCAACGGTACGTCGAACGTCGGGGGCGTGGCATAAGGTCGCGGGATGGGTGGCACCAAGGCAGCGGTCGCCGAGGTCGAGGTGGCCGGGCACACGGTCCGGCTGAGCAGTCCCGACCGGGTGATCTTCCCGGAGCGGGGCTTCACCAAGGCGGACGTCTTCCACTACTACCTGGCGGTCGGCGACGGGATCATGCGCGCCCTGCGGGACCGGCCCACCACGCTGCAACGCTTCCCCGAGGGCGTCGAAGGCGAGATGTTCTTCCAGAAGCGGGTGCCCCAGCGGGGCGTGCCGCCCTGGGTGACGACCGCGGAGATCACCTTCCCGAGCGGCCGGAGCGCGGCGGAGCTCTGCCCGGCCGACCTGGCCCACGTGGCCTGGGCCGCACAGATGGGCACGATCGTGTTCCACCCGTGGCCGGTGCGCGCCGCCGACGTGGACCGCCCCGACGAGCTGCGCATCGACCTGGACCCGCAGCCCGGCACCGACTTCGCCGACGCGGCGCGCGCCGCCGGGGAGGTCCGCGCGGTGCTCGACGAGCTGGGCGCCACCGGCTGGCCGAAGACCTCCGGCGGCCGGGGCGTGCACGTCTACCTGCGCATCGCCCCACGCTGGACGTTCACCGAGGTGCGCCGGGCAACCATCGCGCTCGCCCGGGAGGTGGAGCGCCGCTGCCCCGAGCTGGTCACCACCGCCTGGTGGAAGGAGGAGCGGGGCAGCCGGGTCTTCGTCGACTACAACCAGATGGCCCGGGACCGCACGATCGCCTGCGCGTACTCGTTGCGCGCCAACGCGCGGGCCACCGTCTCCACCCCGGTCACCTGGGACGAGCTGCCCGACGTCGACCCGGACGACTTCGACCTGCGCACCGTCCCCGCTCGGCTGACGGAACGGGGCGACCCGCACGCCGGCATCGACGACACCCCGTGGGACATCACTCCGCTCCTTGAGTGGGCCGAGCGGGACGCCGCCGCCGGCCAGGGCGACCTGCCGTACCCACCGGACCACCCGAAGATGCCCGGCGAGCCCAAGCGGGTGCAGCCGAGCCGCGCCAAGCGCGCCCCCGACGGCTCCGCCTGACACGCGTCGCGCCTTTTTTCTGGCTCGCGCCCGTCACGACCGGCGCTCGACCGGACATGAGGTAGACGTGAGCTTCGGGACCGAGCACGAGGACCGCTTCCGACGCGTCTACGCGGCCAACTTCGAGCCGCTGCTGGCGTACGCCATGCGGCGCGTCGAGCTGCCCGAGGACGCGGCCGACGTGGTCGCCGAGACCTTCCTCGTCGCCTGGCGGCGCAGCCGGGAGATGCCGGCCGAGGCCGAGGTCCGGCTCTGGCTGCACGGCGTGGCCCGGCGGGTGCTGGCCAACCACCACCGCGGCGGCATGCGCCGGGGACGACTGGGTGAACGATTACGGCAACGGATCAGGGCGGCCGTCACGGTCGACCCGGGCAGTGAGGTGCCCGAACGGCTCGCGGTCCGGGCCGCGCTGGCCCGGCTGGGCGAGGTCGACCGGGAGGTGTTGATGCTGACCTTCTGGGAGGGCCTGGAGCCGCGCGAGGTCGCCACGGTCCTGGGCGTGAGCCCGGCCGCGGTCCGTACCCGGCTGTCGCGGGCCCGGGCCCGGTTGCGCGAACTCGTCGGTGACGATCTCGGGCCACCCGGACATGTACTCGACGTCATGGCCGCACGAGCGTCAGAGGAGGGCAGATGACCGACGAGCACCTCGACCGGATGGTCCGAGACGCCGACCCGCACCGACCCGATGTCATCACGCACCTCGACGGGGCCGCACAGCACCTCCTGGAGGAGATCATGTCCACGCCGACCCTCGAACCCGCGGCCGAACCACCGGCCGTACGGTCCCGCCGGCGCCGTACGGTGCTGAGCGGTCTCGTCAGCGCCAGCGCCGCGGCGGCCGTTCTCGCCGTCGTCTTCGCTGTCTCGATCATGAATGCGGATTCGCCCGCCGGCCCCGAAGCGTCCCCGCAGGTCGGTCCCACCTCCGAGGCGACGACAGCAACCTCCTACTCGGCGATGGTCCTCAAGGCGGCCGAGGAGAGCCCGCGCCTGTTGATCGACCAGCCTGGCTGGAAGGCGACCACCGTCTACGGGTTCGCCGAGAAGGAGGGCACCATCGCCTTCCGCAACGGCGAGGTGCAGTTGGCGATGAACTGGTACCCCGCCGGCCAGTACGACGGCTACCACAGGGATCGGCTCCACGTCAGCGAGCCGGAGCCGGTCAAGGTCGACGGCTGGCCGGGCGACCTGTTCCGGTACAGCGCGAGCGACTTCGCGGTCATGCTGAAGCCCCGCGACGGTTCCTTCGTCGAGCTCCGTACCGGGGGCGCCTTGACGCGGAACGAATTCGACCGCGTTCTGGCCGACGTGGTCCGCGTCGACGCCCGTACCTGGCTGGCCGCCCTTCCGGCGGAGATCGTGACGCCGGGGCGGGTGGACGAGCAGGCGGCCAAGATCCTCGCGGGTGTGCCGCTCCCTCCGGGTTTCGACGCCGCGGCGCTGGGCGACCTGGGCGTCAACGACGCCTACCAGTTCGGCGCCAAGGTGACCAGCCGCGTCGGCTGTGGGTGGATCGCCGAGTGGCTGCGCGCGAAGCAGGCCGGCGACGACGCCGCGGCGAAGCGGGCCGTCGACGCTCTGCGCAGCAGCCACACGTGGAAGGTGCTGCACCAGATGAACGACGAGGGCGACTGGCCGGAGGTGTTCTGGGAGACCGCCGACGAGGTGGTCGCCGGGAAGCGGCCCGCCGGGTACCGGGAGGCCCTGGGCTGCGAGTGACCGCCCCAGGCCGTCGAGCGGCTTTCGGCCGGGCGCCGAGGATCAGCGGATCCTCGGCGCCCGTTGTCGTCGCGAGCGGCAACATTTTCCCGAACCTATTGACTTTCGATAGGTACCGAGCGAAGATCGATGCATGGTCGTAGAGCATCGAGCGGTGTTTCCGCTCAGAGTCTTCCTCGTGGTGCTGTTCGGGGTCCTGGTCATGTTCCAGACCTTCTCGCTGCCCGGGCAGTTCGCCCACATGGCGAAGGAGTCGCCGGACTTCGCCTACCTCAGGTGGCCGGCGACCGCCGTGACGGTGTTCTGGGTGCTGTGCGTCCAGGTGGTCATCGTGGCCACGTGGAAGCTGCTCAGCCTGGTCGAGAACGACCGCATCTTCACGGAGGGGGCCCTCAAGTGGGTGGACGCCATCGTCTGGGCCGTCGCCGCCGCGTGGGTCGTGCTCGTGGGCGTCTTCCTGTACGTCGGGTTCAACGCGGCTGACCCGGGACTGCCACTCCTGCTGTTCCTCATGACGACGGGCGTCACGGTGCTGGGGCTGCTGATGGTGGTGATGCGCGCACTGCTGCGGCAGGCCACCGCCCTGCGTACCGACATGGAGGCGGTGATCTGATGCCGATCATCGTCCGCATCGACGTCGAACTGGCGAAACGCAAGATGAGCGTCGGTGAGTTCGCCGAACGGGTCGGCCTCACGCCGGCGAACGTGGCCGTCCTGAAGAACGGCCGGGCCAAAGCTGTCCGCTTCAGCACGCTGGAAGCCATGTGCCGGGTGCTCGACTGCCAGCCCGGCGATCTGCTCGAGTGGGTCGAGGAGGAAACCCCGTGAAGTACGTCCTCGTGATCGCCGTCATCCTCGTCGTCGCGCTCGGTGTCGCGGGCATCGTGCTCGGGGAGGCCGATGACTCTCCGGGCCTCCAGCTCCTGGGCGTCGTGATCGTCGTCGGCGCGATCGCGTTCGGCGTCCGGAGCGCCCGACGCGGCAGGTAGCGGCGCGGCCCAGCGCCGCGCAGCCCGACCCGATCCGACCGAGCTGAACCGGTGTCCCCGCGTAACGATCAAGTAACGGGCGCGAACCTTTCCCGGTAGATGACCTGTCTTGATGGTCGTCGGCCCGCCGGGGCCAGGGGAGGCGTCGGATGAAGTTGGTGTGGAGGCGGGCTCGCGAGGCGCGCGGTCTGCTGGTTGCCGCGGTGATCGCCGCCCTGGTCGCCGTCGCGTTGGTCACCGGCCTTTCCGACTACAACCGCCGCGCGGTGGACGCCGGGCAGCGGGCCCTGGTGGCAGCCTCGCCGGCCGAGGAACGCGGCCTGCTGGTCAGCGGCTCCAGTGGACGCGACGCCGCCGATTTCGCCGCCCGGGACAAGGCCGTCCGGGCCGGGTTCGCCGGCGGGCTCGCCGGCGTCCCGGTCACCGTCGGCGCAGCGCGGTACGGCACCGGCCGGGAGCTGACCGGCGACCTCGGATCCGTGCCCCGCACCGACGACGAGCCCGTCTTCGCGAACGTGGCCACGTTCGACGACCTGGCCGGGCACGCGGAGCTGACCAGCGGGGCGTGGCCCCGGCCCGGGGCGAACCCGATCCAGGTGAGCCTCCCCGAACGGGTCGCCGGCCAGCTGGGCCTGAGCGTCGGTGAACGTGTCCCCGTGCGCGACCGGTCCGTCGAACGGCGCAGCGAACTGGTGGTCGCCGGCATCTGGCGGCCCCGTGACCCGACCGACGCGTACTGGCTGCTGGCTCCCGGAGTAGGAGCGGGCAGCGTCGGCTCCAACACCTCGTACGGGCCGTTCGCGCTCGACCCGGCTGACTTCGCGACCACCTTCCCGGGCTCGGTGTCGGCGTCCTGGCTGGCCGAACCGGACCTCGCTGGCGTCGACACGGCCGACCTGCCCGCCCTACGCACGGCTCTCACGGCTGCCGCCGCGGCGGTCCCCGAGGCTGCCGAGCTGGGCTCCTCGGGGCAGACGATGACCAAGATGGAGCTGCTGCTGGACCGGATCGCCCGAGCCGATCTGGTGGGTCGCTCCGCGCTGGCCACCCCGCTGCTGCTCATCCTGGTGCTCGGCGGGTACGCGCTGGTGCTGGTCGCCGCTCTGCTGCACGAGGACCGCCGCCCGCAGACGGCACTGCTGCGTGCCCGCGGCGCCGCTCGCCGGCAGCTGGCCGGCCTGGCCGCCCGCGAGGCCACCCTGGTGGTGGCCCCGGCCGCCCTGCTGGGGCCGGTGATCGCCGGGGAGGCGTTACGGTTCGTCCGGCCCGGCGGGTCGGCGGAACTCTCCACCGCCGGCGGTAACACCACCCTGGTCTGGGCGGCTGCGGCGGCCACCGCTGCCGGCTGCCTGGTGGCGATGGTTCTTCCGACGCTGCGCGGCGCCGGCACGTACGTGGCCGACATGGCCGCCCGGTCCCGGCCGAACCGGGCGGCGAGCGTCCAGCGCGCCAGCGTCGACCTGGTGCTGGTGGCGCTCGCCGTGCTCGCCTGGGTGCAGCTGCGCCAGTACGCCTCCCCGCTGGCCGGCTCGGGCGGCCGGCTCGGGCTCGACCCGCTGCTGGTCGCCGCCCCGACGCTCGGCGTGCTGGCCGGTGCCGTGCTGGCGCTGCGGGTGCTTCCGCCGCTCACCCGTTTCGCCGAGCGTTTCGTCGACCGGCGCCCCTGGACGGCCACCATGTTCGGCATGTGGCAGGCCGGTCGGCGTCCACACGCCGGCCCGGTGCTGCTGCTCGCCCTCGCCGTCGGCGGGAGCACCCTGGCCTGGTCCCTGATCAGCACTGGCGAGCGGTCCCAGGTCGAGCAGGCCGGTCACACGGTCGGCGCCGACCTGCGGGTGACCGAGCGGGCCGGTTCCGCCCCGCCGACCCGGGCCGGTCAGATCGCCGCCCTGCCGGGCGTGGACCGGGCGTTGCCGGCGTGGCGCGACGAGATCCGGGTCGGGCGCGAGGATCTGCCGGTGACGGTCGTGGGCCTCGACTCCGCCAGCGCGGCGGGCGTCGTCCGGCTCGCCGACCGGCTGAGCGACGAACCGATGTCGAAGCAGTATGGGCGGATGGTCGAGGCCCGGGGCGGCCCCGGCGGAATCGAGCTACCCGCGGACAGTCGTGCGGTCACCGGCACGGTCCGCACCCCGGTTGGCAAGGCCGTCCGGCCGCACCGGATCGCGGTGGCGCTGCTGTTCACCAGTGCCAACGGGCTCGCCTTCCGGCTGCCGGCGGTCGACGCTCCCAGCGACGGTCGGGCCACGCCCTTCACCGTGCGCCTGCCGGACGTGGGTGGGACGCGGCTGCGGCTGGCCGGGTTCGAGGCCGACGGTGGGCCGGCCGCCGGCACCTCGTACCGGCTCGAGGTCGATGGCTTGACACTGGTCGGCGCGGACGGCACGACCCGGCCGGCGGAGCTGACCGGCGACTGGGTGCTGGGGAGGTCCGGTGAGCCGTCCGTGCCGGCGCAGCCGAGCGCCAACGGGGTCGCCGGCGAACGGCACGTGGAGCTGATTCCGGGCGGCCAGTTCGCCTACCAACCGCAGACCCGGTTCGCCATCGTGCCGGGAGGGCAGAACGCACCGGTCCCGGTGCTGATGACCCCCGGGGTACGCGAGGCGTTGAGCCTGCGCATCGGCGACACCGTCCCGCTGGCGCTCTCGGGAGCGACGGTGCAGGTCTCGCTGGTCGGGGAGTTGACGTCCGTCCCCAGCACCACCGGTGAGGGCGTGCTCCTGGACCTGCCCTCCGCGGTCGATGCGATGATCCGCGCCGGTGGCACGGTTCGATCGGTGCCGGAGTGGTGGGTCGGCGCCGACGACGCGACAGCCGCCGGCCGGGCGGTCAGGGAACTGCCCGGGGTCACCGTGCTGGACCGGGAGGCGGTGATCGAGTCGGCCGCCGAGGACCCGTACTGGCGGGGATCGCGTACCGGCATGCTTGCCGCGGCGCTGGGTGCGGTGCTGCTCGCCCTGGTCGGCCTCATGGTGGACGTGTGGGCCACCGCCCGCCACCGGCTGGGCGAGTTCGCGGTGCTGCACACCCTGGGCGCCACGCCCCGGCTGCTGGCTCGGGCGCTGCTGGCCGAACAGACCTTCCTCGCCGGCATCGGCGTGGGGGTGGGGTTGCTGCTCGGCGCCGCGGTGGGGGCCACCATGGCGCCGCTGGTCATCCTCACCCCGGCCGCCGGCCGGCCGGTGCCCGCGGCGACCTTCGTGCTGCCCTGGGTGCCGATCGGCCTGACCGCGGCCGGTCTGCTGCTGGCGGCGCTCGCTTTCAGCGCGTTCATCGCCACCGGCATCCGGCAGCGGGTGGCGGCGGTGCAGTTGCGGATCGGGGGAGAACGATGAGCGGGCGCGACGTGCGACCCGGTGACCGGGCACGACGGGGGAGTACCCGATGAGCATCGGTGCGGCCGTCCGGCGGGTCCGGACGTACGGCGGGCAGTTCCTGCTCCTGGCGGTGTTGACCCTGGTGGTCACGCTGCTGGTCAGCGGGGTGCCGCGGCTGGTCAACCGGCTCGCCGAGCAGGGCCTGCGGGAGCAGCTGACCAGTGAGCCGGCGGCCCGTCGGGACATCTCGTACACCTCCGGGGCGGGCACCGCGGGGGAGTCGGTCATGGCCGACGTCCGCGAGCGGTTCGACGCCCTCGGCGGGCAGCTGCCGCCGCGGGTGTCGTCGGCGGTGGCCGACCGGTGGTACAGCGTGGACGCCCTGCCTGGCCGGGTGAAAGGTCCCGACCTGGCGGCCCGCAACCTGATGGTCGACCTGGGCCTGCGTGCCGCGCCCGGCGTCCGGGAGGCCGGCACCCTGGTCGAGGGCTCGTGGCCGAACGACACGGTTGTCCCCGACAGGCCGATCGAGGTGGCGATCGACGCCGACGTGGCCCGCAAGGTCAACCTTCGGGCCGGCAGCCAGCTCCAGCTCGGCGCGATCGATCCCACCACCGGTGCCCTCGACGATCCGATCCCGGTCGTGGTGGCCGGGCTGTTCCGCCCCGCCGACCGCGCGGACGGCGTCTGGGACGGCCTGCCGCCGCTGCTACGGGTGACCGAGCCGCGCGGGGACGGCGAGCCGTTCATCATCGTGGGTGTGGTCGCCGAGGCGGCCCTCAGCAAGCGGGCTGCGGCGGGATGGCCGGTGAGCGCCAACTGGCGTTACCGGCTGGGCGTCGACCGCATCGACGCGCGCTACCTGGACCAGCTCATCGACGACCTGCAACAGGTGCAGCGCGACGCCCCGACCGGCCTGACGCTGACCCAGGGTGTCGACGTTCCGCTGCGGTCGTTCGCCGCCCAGGTCAACGCCGCCCGGACCCTGCTGGCGGTGATCGCGGCCGGTGTGTTCGCCACCCTGGCCGGGCTGGTCGTGCTCGCGGCCACCCTCGCCACCCGGCGGCGCCGCGCGGAGTTCGCGTTGCTGCGCGCCCGCGGTGGCGCGGCCACCGCCGGCGCCCGGCGCAGCCTCGCCGAGTCGCTGCTGGTCGTACCGGTCGCGGCGGCGCTCGGCTGGTGGCTGGGCACCCTCTTCCCCGGCGACCCGGACCCGACCGCGCCGTACGCCGCGGCGGCGACCGTGCTGGTCACCCTGGCGCTGCCGCTGGCCACGCTGGCCGTGCCGGCCGGTGGGGCGGCCCGGCGCGACCTGATCCGGATGCGCCCGTCGGCGCGCCGACTCACCGTCGAGGTCTCCCTGCTGCTGCTCGCCGGGCTCGCCGCGGTACTGCTGCGCCGGCGCGGCCTCACCCTCGGCGAGGTGGATCCGCTGCTGGTGTCGGTACCGGTGCTGCTCGCCGTCGCGGTGGCGGTGCTCGCGCTGCGGGCGTACCCCTGGCCGTTGCTGCTCGTCAGCCGGCTGGCCGCGCGGACCCGGGGCAGCGTCGCCTTCCTCGGCACGGCGCGGGCCGGCCGGTCGGCCGTCGCCGCCCCGCTGGTCGTCGTCGTGCTGGCGATCGGCACCGCGGCGTTCTGCGGGGTCGTCGCCGCCGGTGTCGACGCGAGCCGGGACCGGGCCGCAGAGCAGTCGGTCCCGGCCGACGCGCTGATCCGGGGCGAGCGCTTCGCCCCGGACACCGTCGACGCGCTCACCCGCCTGCCCGGCGTCCGGGCCGTGACCCCGCTGGTGAGCGAGCCGGACCAGCGGCTGACCGCCGATGCGCTCGGCACCAACGCGGAGCTTCGGCGGGTGACGGTGCTGCTGGTCGACGGCCCAGGCCTGGAGTCGGTGAGCCGGGAGTCCGAGGTGGATCTGCCGATACCGTCCGCGCTGCGCGCCGCCCGGGCCGAGCCCGGGGCGCTGCCCGCCATCGTCTCGCCGGCGGTCGCCGCGGACCTGACCCGGGCCGGGTTGGCCGACTCGGCCTTCATCACCGTTCAGGGCCAGCAGTACGAGTTCCGGACGGCCGGCACGGCGCAGAGTTTCCCGCTGTTGTCGACGAGCGCCAGCCGGTTCGTCATCCTGCCCTCGCAGGCCCTGCCGGCGCGCAACACCACGCCCGTGCCGACCAGCCTGCTCGTCGCCGGCGACCGGCTCGACCCGGAGGCGCTGCGCCAGGCCGGTGACCAGGGGCAGCTGCGGTACCAGCAGACCGGTGCGGTGACCGGGCGCGAACGCCCCATCGGGGCGACGGTCGACACCCGAGCGCACGTTCGACGGGTGCTCGGCGACGGCGGCGCCAACGGGGTGATGGCCTTCGGCTTCGTGGCCGGGGCCGTCGGCGGCACCGTACTCGGGTTGCTGGCCATCGCGTTCACCGTGCTGGCCGGGGCGCGAGCCCGGGGTCAGGTGCTGTCCCGGCTGCGCACCCTCGGCCTGTCCCGCCGGCAGTGGCGGGGGCTGCTGCTGGTCGAACTGACCCCGCTGGTCGCGGTGTCGGTGCTGACCGGTGCGCTGGTCGGCGCGGTGCTGCCCCTGCTGCTCAACCCGGTGCTCGGCCTGTCCGCGTTCACCAGTGGTGTGCCGGTCCGGGTGGCCTTCGAACCCAGCCTGGTCGCCGCGGTGCTCGTGCTCGGGGCGGTCGCCCTCGGCTTCGCGGTCGCCGTCGAAGCCCTGAACAACCGCCGGTTGCGCCTCGGTGAGGTGCTCCGGCTCGGAGAGGAGAGCTGAGATGACCGCTACCGCCCAGACTCCACTGGTGCCCGACCTGGCCGCTCTGCAACAGCGGGCCGCGCAACGTGCCGCCGAGCGGGCCGGCGGCCAGGACCGGCTCCGTGGGCACATCGTCTGCGACGGCCTGGTGCGCATCTTCAAGACCGAGGGGGTGGAGGTGGTCGCCCTGCAGGGGCTCGACCTGGTCATCGACCGGGGTGAGCTGGTGGCGATCGTGGGCGCCTCCGGCTCGGGCAAGTCGACGCTGCTCAACATCCTGTCCGGCCTGGACACCCCGACCGCCGGTATCGCCCGGGTGGCCGACTACGACCTGCTCGCGCTGTCGGCCAAGCGACGGCTCAGCTACCGGCGGGAGCTGGTCGGGTTCGTCTGGCAGCAGACCGGCCGCAACCTGCTGCCGTACCTGAACGCTCTGGAGAACGTCGAGCTGCCGATGCAGCTGGCCGGCAAACGGTCCCGGCGGGGCCGCCGGGAACGGGCCCGGGAGCTGCTCGACCTGGTCGGCGTGGGCTACTGCGCGGACCGGCGGCCGGGGCAGCTCAGCGGTGGCGAGCAGCAGCGGGTCGCGGTGGCGGTGGCGGTGGCCAACGACCCCGAGGTGCTCTTCGCCGACGAGCCGACCGGCGAGCTGGACGAGGCGACCGGCGCGGAGGTCTTCGGGGCGCTGCGCACGATCAACGCCGAGCTGGGTGTGACCATCGTGGTGGTCACCCACGACCACGCCGTGGCCACGCAGGTCCGCCGGACCGTCGCGATCCGCGACGGCCGGACGGCTTCAGAGGTACGCCGGACCGCGCGCGTCGGCGCGGACGGCAGCACCGAGCTGGTCAGCGAGGAGTACGCGGTGCTGGACCGGAACGGCCGGATGCAGCTGCCGGCCGCGTTCGTCGACGCGTTGGCGCTGCGGGAACGGGTTCGGCTCGATCTGGAGCCGGACCATGTGCAGGTACGGCCCGGTGACCGGGCCACGGGTGGGCAGGAGGCACGGGCGTGAGCCGTCGGAACATGGTGGTGACTGACGCTTCCGGCGTTGGCGGGGCCGACGGACGGGCCGGGTCCGCCACCGGCGAGGTGGTCCGGGTCAGCGGTGTGAGCCGGACCTTCGGCCGCGGCGAGCACGCCGTGCACGCCGTGCGGGACGTCTCGTTCGGCGCCTCCCGAGGCGAGCTGGTCGCCATCCGGGGCCGCTCCGGCGCCGGCAAGACCACGCTCCTGAACATCATCGGCGGGCTGGACCGGCCCGACAGCGGTCAGGTGGTGGTGGCCGGGCACGAGGTGACCGCGGCGGGTGAGGCGGAGCTGTTGCGCCTGCGTCGGGGCACCGTCGGTTTCGTGTTCCAGACCTTCGGGCTGGTGCCGATCCTCTCCGCCGCCGAGAACGTGGGCGTGCCGCTGCGGCTGGCCCAGGTGCCGGCGGCCGAGCGGGAGGAGCGGGTCTCGGTGCTGCTGGAGCTGGTGGGCCTGGGCGGGCACGCGGCGCAGCGACCGTACGAACTGTCCGGCGGGCAGCAGCAGCGGGTGGCGGTGGCCCGCGCGCTGGCCAACGAGCCGGACCTGCTGATCGCCGACGAGCCGACCGGTCAGCTCGACTCGGAGACCGGGCGGTCCATCATGGACCTGCTGCGCGCGGTGGTGCACGCCCGCGGCATGACGGCCCTGGTGGCCACGCACGACCCGGCCCTGATCGACCTCGCCGACCGGGTGCTCAACCTGCGCGACGGTCGCCTGGTCGACGGCTGACCGCAGACGCCGCCGCAGCCTGGCTCGCTGGCGGCTGGCTAGCGTGCGGCGGC